>DYKL01000129.1 GCA_020722645.1 Acetofilamentum sp.
GCTAATTTCCAAATATTGGGACGCAAACTTTCTAAAAATTGGTAGAAAGTGCAGGTTAATACGGAACTTACTATGAAAAATCCAGTATTTCTAAGGGTTTGAGCATATAAAAACTCACAATCTGTTGCTACAAATTGTAAATGCTTGATATTGTGTATTTTTGCAAAATTAATGTTTTTTTTCTGACAAACAAGTAAAATTGCATAAAAATTTTAATCTATTGATAATGTGAAATATAGTAAATTTATTTCTGTTGCTACAAAAGTGCCTTTTTTCTAAGCAATCGCCCGTAAACTCTACAAACTTGTAAGTAAGTTCCGTTAATACAAAATTGTCCCCGGATATTTTATGTTATCCGAAATATGAAAGAGTATGTAAATTGTATGTAAATTCCAAAAACAAAAAAGCCCAGACATTTCTGAAAGGGCTTAATTTTGGAGCCGGTCTGCCGGGAATCGAACCCGGGACCCCATGATTAAGAGTCACGTGCTCTGCCAGCTGAGCTACAGACCGAAAAGATTTGCAAAATTAAAACATTATTTTGAAAAACAAATATTTATTCGCTTCTGTATAAAAAAATTGTACCGTTAAATGGTTCATTTTTAACGAAATTGTTTTTTTCGTCTTTTTCTTTTGTTGTAATTATTAAAACATAGTAATAGAAACCGGTTGGGGCTTCTCTGCCTCCTCTGTTATCAATAGTTCCATCCCAGCCTTGAATCGCTTCTTCAGTCGTTTCCCATTTACAGACTACGTCTCCGTAACGATTGTAAATACGTCCGTGAATTTGTTCAATGTTCGCAGCATTGATTTCTTCATCAGGGTTATTAAAGAAAGAAAAAACATCGTTCATTCCGTCTCCGTTCGGAGTAAAGATGTTATAGTCAGGTATCTCATTAAACTCGGCATAAACTGTAATTTTTTTTGATACTGTATCTCTGCAACCGCTTTGGCTTTTTACAGTAAGATTTATTTTATATTCACCCGCATAATCAAATTTTTTATAGACCTCTTCTTCTGTTTTATCATCGGTATCATCAGAAAATTCCCATTTATAAGCTTCAGCCCAGGTTGTCATATTTTTTAACTGAACGCTGTCGCCTATTCTCAAAGATTCTTTGTCCATCTCAAAGTTTGCAGATTCAACCAAAACGTCAATATCCACGTAGTCTTTGCAACCGTAATCGTTTGTAACATTAAAAGTATAAATATTAGCTCCCCTGTCAGGTGGTGTAACATAAGCAATTCCTTGATCATTTGTGCTTGCAGGCTCCCAAGAAATCTGATTAATTTTATTAGAGTATTTAATTGTATCTCTTTCCAAATCTTCGTCAAAATAAAGAGACCAAGCAAAAATATAGCCGTTATCCTCATTTGAATGAACATCTTCTACTGAGATTGTCCAGTTACCATTCAAAGGACAGCCCGAAAATTTTGTCCACAAACTATCTGCTTGATAAGAGCCAGAAGGAAGTGTGTCCTGACCCGAAAAAGTATTCATTGTTCCATATTCAGGCATATTTGACCAGTAATACCAATATCCAGCACCGGGGCTAAGGTCAGTAGGTTCAATAACCGGTTCTCCAAAAGATTTTTCAACACCACCGGAATCTTTCAAAACCACTTCTTTACCTGTCGGACAGGTTAAAACAACTCTTAAATCCGATATGTTTGAATGCTCTATTTTTAAACCGATACTATCAATGTCGGTAGCCTGTGTGAAATAATCCGTCAAATAAAAACTTCGTCTTGTAATTACCGATGAATATGAATAATTGTGGTGTATATATTGTTCCAGTTGTTCAGTTTTAACATTTTGTCTTTCTTCTTCCCACAATTCCATATCTGCCACACCTATTAATTTTACTTCTTCTCCAAAACAAATACCATCTTGACCGTCTGGAATATCAGCTTTTGTCTGACTGAAATCAGGCTCTAATCCAATTTTTACGGGATAAATATTGTATCCCCAAAGAGTATCATTCCATACAGTTACAAGAATTCTATGGGCTTTTCTGTCGTGAAAAGTGTGAAAAACAGTATCCATACCGATTCCTTCAACAATATCAGAGTTATCATCAAAGTCCCAGATAAAATTCATATCAGGCACTGTATCTGTACCATATATACCATAAGCGTAAAAAGTCTGATTTGTATCAACGCAGGTTTTTAGTGTATCAACTTCAAAATTGCTTTTAACTGATACAAAAAACTGTGCAGAACCAGAAAAGGAAAAAATAACAAAAAATGATATAAAAATATAATATTTCATAATATTTGATTTCTCAAAATTTCGGCAAATATAAAAAAAAGCATTTGTTTTTTTCATAAAAAACATCAAAACTGTTTGAATGTTGCATTTTCATTACTAAATATTCACTAAAAATTTATAAAACCCAAAAAAACACTAATTTTGCGAAAAAAATAAGAAAAATGCATAAAGCAGGATTTGTAAATATCATAGGAAATCCAAATGTTGGGAAATCTACCTTGATGAATCGTTTGACAGGTGAAAAATTGTCAATAATAACATCAAAGGCACAAACTACAAGACAGAGAATTATGGGAATTGTTTCAGGCGATGATTTTCAGATAGTTTACTCAGATACTCCGGGAATATTAGAACCTAAATACAAATTGCAGGAATCTATGCTCAAATATGTCGAAAACGCATTGGAAGATGCTGATATTCTGCTATTTGTTACAGACCCTATTGACAGCAAAAAAATTAACATCAGTTATACGGAAAAAATTAAAAATCTGGGCGTCCCGATAATTCTGATTATTAACAAAATAGACACAACCGAACAAGCGGCTGTAAACATTTTAATTGAAAAGTGGAAGGAAATTTATCCTCAGGCTGAAATTATTCCTGCTTCTGCATTGCACAATTTTAATCTTGAAAAAGTTCTGAATATTATCATCGAAAAACTACCCGAATCGCCTGCATATTTTGAAAAAGACAGACTGACAGACAAACCGATGCGTTTTTTTGTATCGGAAATAATCAGAGAAAAAATATTTTTGAGTTTCAGGCAGGAATTGCCCTATTCTACGGAAGTTGTTGTTGATTCCTATAAAGAATATCCGCAAATTACCAAAATATCTGCAACCATTTTTGTAGCAAGAGAATCTCAAAAACCAATTATTATAGGAAACAAAGGACAATCTATCAAAAAAATAGGAACCGATGCCCGTATTGATATTGAAAAATTTATTGACTCAAAAGTTTATCTTGAATTATTTGTTAAAGTTAATAAAAACTGGAGAGATGATGTACTTAAACTAAAAAGATTCGGCTACGAAAGCTGATTAAAGAGTTATTAAGTTTTCAGTTTATTGAACTTTCAGGTCATAAGTTATCTTTTTTATTGAAATGTCGAAAATTAATAACAAAGATTTACAAATTATATCAAAATGGAAAAATATAAACATATTTTTGGTCCCGTTCCTTCAAGAAGGCTGGGAATGTCGCTTGGAGTTGATTTAGTGCCGCATAAAGTATGTACAATGGACTGTGTTTATTGTGAATGTGGCAAAACAACCAAATTAACATTAAATCGCAAAGAATACGTATTGTTCAAAAATGTAAAAACTGAGCTTGAAGATTTTTTCAGCAAAAATCCAAATCCCGATTACATAACTTTTTCGGGAGCCGGTGAACCAACATTGAACTCTAAAATCGGAGAGGTTTTAAAATTTATAAAAAATTTCAAACCTGAAATTCCGGTTGCTGTGCTTACTAACGGCAGCCTTTTTTGGGATAAACAAGTCAGAGATGAAATAATGAACGCTGATATAGTCCTTCCGTCGCTTGATGCAGCCATAAAAGAGGACTTTATAAAAATAAACAAACCGGAAGAAAATTTATGTATTGAAAAATATGTTGAAGGACTTATTCAATTCAGCAAAGAATTTAAAGGCAAAATTTGGTTAGAAATCCTTTTTATTCCTGATTACAACGATAGTTTGGAAAACATAAATAAATTAAAAGAAATAATTCTGGAGATAAATCCCGAAAAAGTACAGCTTAACACACTTGACCGCCCCGGCACAGTCAACGAAATAAGAGCAGCAACTCATTCCGAACTAAACCGGATTATAACTACTTGGAACTTGCCAAATGTCGAAATTATTGCAGCTCCGCCTCATAGAAAGGACATTAAATCTTATCGTACTGATACAGAAAATGTAATTCTGGAAACAATATCCCGCAGACCTTGTACATTGGACGATTTGAGTAAAATACTGGGTTTACATGTAAATGAAGTGAATAAATATTTAAGTGTTCTGGAAACTGAAAATAAAATTTTTCATGTAAAACAACAAAGGGGATTTTTTTATAAGACAAAAAAACAATAAAATAGACAAAGCAAAACATATAAATTTAGGCTTCATTTTTGCATTAAAAATAATCCAAACAATTTTTTTCCGAAAATATATAAATAAAAACTTGTTATATTAAAAAAAAAATTTGTATATTTACGGCGAAATTATGAAGCCTTTATATATTGCCATATTGTTGTTTTTACTAGTTAGTCTGAAAGGATTTTCAAACTCAAAACTAGTTGATTTTATTACCATAAAAGGATATGTCACTGATTTGTCAGGAAACGAAAAATTTGCTGATTTTCCGGTTATTATTTATCCTAATTTAAACGACATTACAGAAAAATATACTGTTTATACAAACAAAGACGGATTTTATTTTTTCACTTATTCAAAACCAAACACTGATGTTTTGATAACATTAAAAGGAAATTGTGAAGGTGAATGGATTGAATACACAGACACTATTTTAAGAACTACCGGAGTAATTACAAAAAACTTCAAAATATGTCATAACCCTTTATGGTATATTCAAGACATTGTAATTGATGGTTTTGTATATGACTCTATTTACAACGTTCCAGTTGCTGGACACCCGATTGCAATTACTCAAACACGTGGTTATTTAATGTCTGTCAGTTGTTATACTGATGCAACAGGATATTATAAAGATACAATCAAAGCTAACATTTTCGACTCATTAAAAATCAATATCAGCACCTATTCTTTTTGCGATAAAGATATTGAGATGATTACAAAATCATATAGCCAGAAATTTTTCAACCTTATTTCGGCAAATTTTATGATTTGTTCTGAACCATCTATTGAATGGAATGTGGCATTCTTTCACAATGTAAACTACGAAACAAATGAAGTTTACTTTTATTATATCGGTAATTTTGACGCAGACTCTGTTCTTTGGGATTTCGGAGACAATACATACGGCAGTGGTACTGAAATTTTTCATACATTTGAATATGGTAGTTATAATGTGAGAATGACTGCTTTTAAAAATTCAGAAACAAAAAAATATGAAGAAAGAATTTTTGTCGGCAGAACTTTCAGCATAGAAGGAACTGTATATGCATCAGGTGTTCCGATTGAGCAAGGTTACGTCATTGCAGTTATAAACAACAAGTCTAGTTGTTCTTTGATGAATAGTTGTCAGATTAACAATGGCTTTTATACTATTGAAAAAATAATGAAAGGCGATTATTATATTTATGCCATTCCAGAGTTTGACATTGATACGATATTTTTCCCAAAATACATCGCAACCTATTTTGATGGTGCCTTTAACTGGCAAAACTCTAACACGTTTCATCTGGAACAAACCGACACAGGAATTGATATTAATTTATACAAAAGCACTGAAATTTATTTTGGAGAAAATTCAATCAATATTTATGCAAACGAAGACTTGTTGAACCATTTTGAGATTGTAAACGTATTACTTTTCAACTCATCAGGGGAACCAATTAATTCATTACCACTATCAACAAACAGCAGAAGAAGTTTCAATTATTTACCCGAAGGAAATTATTCAGTAAAAGCTCAAGTTCCCGGTTATGATTCCAAAGTCTGCAATCTTTATCTATATGACGGCTTTATTCCAACTGTTAATTTTTATCTTAACGGCATAACTGTTGATTATACACTTGGAAACATTCAGGAGTTAGGTGAAAATGATTTTTTTGTTTATCCAAATCCATTCAAAAACTTCTTTGTTATTGAATCTGAATATCAAAATTTTGATATTGAAATTTACGATATTAACGGAAAACTTATTGAAAAACAAACTATTTCAAATTCAGAAAAAATTAATACAAATATAAACAATACGGGAATTTATTTTTTAATCCTAAAATCCGACAACCTAATAATCGGAAGGAAAATGTTGATAAAAAATTAGCTTATAAAAGTAAATTATTAAAATGAACAAAATTATTTTAGATTATATTTTCAGAACCTCACCTAACATTTTATTTAAAAGATTATCAACCGCATCGGGCTTATCAGAATGGTTTGCTGATGATGTTTCAGTAAAAAACGAAGTTTACACTTTCAAATGGAACGGACACGTTCAAAGCGGAATGATTAAAATTGACAGAAAAGCATTGATTGTTAAAATTATTTGGATAGATGACGATAAGGAATATTTAGAATTTCGCCTCGAAAAAAGTAATATGAGCAAAGACTTAACTTTATACATAACCGATTTTATCGATGAAGACGAAGATATAGACGACCTCAAAAATCTTTGGGAAAGTAGCATTGACAAATTAAAGACAAAATTGGGGATTAAATAGTCCTATTTTGTTAAAATTTCAGCGTAATAAACTGCTTTTCTGGTTTCTCTTCTTACTACTGCAAATGAAATACCTTCTTTAACACTACCTCCTCCAAGTCCCATAGCATTATGAATTTGCGGATCTATTTGTAATGTTTGTTCAGGTGAAATAAAATCGTAAGTACTTAAATAAGAATTAAATAAGTTAGCAATAATATCTAACAATGGTCGCCTTTCTGCTACAAAAATGTCAGATATGGCAGACAATAATTTGCGTCCTGATTCATAAAGTATGTCTAAGTTCTCTTTTTCATCTCCTCCAAGCGATAAAACGGCACTTTCGACGAATGCAAAACCTTTTAAAAAGCTAAATGTAAATTTCTTGCCTGATGCACCTTCGTTTACAACTGCTTCTGTAAGTAATTCGATCAATTTTTGCGTATATTGATTTGAAATTTTACCTGTCAAAAAAATTGTAAGAATATCAGCAACCGGAATTGCATTTGAAAATTTTTTCTCTGTCAAATAAATTTTTTCCTCTGAATCAGTAACTTGCTGAGTAAGATTTTTTACATGAAGCTCCTTTTTTTCCAATTCCAGTTTAACTTTTTCGGCTTTTGTTATCAACTCATTATGTTTTTCGTTAATCTCAATACTTAAAAATTCCAAAACTGCAATCAGTTCAGGAGTTATCAACTTCTCTACAAATTTACTTTTAAGTACTTCATCAGTTATTTCAGGATTTTCAGCAAATAATTTATCAATTTCAGCTTTTTTGAATGTTCCAAAATTGTTTAATCCAATTTTCTCTATAAATTTTTCTCTTAAAATCGGTAATTTTATTAATTGTTCTTTGATTATTTCAGTTGAGTCTGTAACAGTTTTGTTTTCGTTATTTTTTTCCTGATTTTTATTATTGGTTTCTAATTTAGTGCTTAATGAAAACCCTATTTTTTGATTATTTTCTTCATTATTATCTGTTGTGATTTTATGAGATAACTTTGCCATTTTTTATAATTTTGATATTTTGACAAATATATTGTTTTTTTTAGTTTTTTCAAAAAATGTTTTGTTAAACTAACTTTTTATTTCTTTTCAATCATAAAACCCGGAATTATTCCTGCCCGGTATGTTTTTACCAATTCTAATTTTTGATTATAAACGAAAATATTGCCTTCTTTACTGAAATCTAATGCATCGCCGATAATTATTTGATTTTTACTGTTTATCATATAAGAATAAAAACGATTGCTGTTTTGCTCAATCAAAGCCTGCTCAGGCAAAATATTATCATCTACCGACATTTTATATATCCCTCCTTCTGATGTAGCATCAGACCAAGAACCTTGTAAAAAATACAGTGAATCAAACGTTTTATTTATCTGCAAATGACTCGGAGATAGATATTTATTCTGAAATTCGATTTTTTTTATCAATTCCATTGTTTTTGCATCAAAACAAGTCAATGCTGCAAATTCATTATTTGCTGTATCAGAATCATTTCCTCCGTCTGATAAAACCCAAAGCCTTTCGTTTTTGTCGATTACAATACTGTTTGGTTGTAAATTAACATTTACAAAAGTATCTACCAGATTATCATCAGTATTTATTTTAAAAATTTTATTTCCGTAACTCCAATTTGAAACAAAAGCATAGTTTTCATATTTCAGAATTTTTTCGGTTGAACAACCAAGCTGAATGAAACCTGTAATCTCAAAAGTCTGTGGGTTAAAAATTGTGATTTGATTACTGTACAAATCCGTTATATAAGCTTTTGATTCATTTATTATTTCAACATATCGCGGCGAAGTTAAATTTTCAATTGTATGTATATATTTTCCGGTATTTTTATCAATCACAAAAATTTTCCCTGAATTGTTTACAACGACAAAAGCATAATCATTCAATATTTCAATAGATTGAGCTACATCTCCAAGAGGAATACCGTTTGTTTTAAAAAATATTTGATTGTAAATCGTATCTGCTTCCAAATCAATAAATGATAAGCTTGAATTTCCATAAGTATAATTACCTTCATTTACGACAAATATTCCGTTATCCGAAAAATTATATTTTTCCAATTCATCTGTCGGCTTTTTACAACTGATAATAGTTAACAGAACCAATAAAAAAATAAAAACTTTCATATTAAAATAAATAATTTTAAATCTTACAATTTTATTGCGAATTTATTTATTTTTGCAGGAAAATTAAAATATGAACAAAAAACTTATTTTTTAGCCATTATTTCACAAGTTTTGCTGTTTAGTTGCAAATCAAATTCTCAAAATAAGGTATTGTTAATTTAGTATAGTTTTTATATCTTTGCAAAATTGTTGAA
>DYKL01000130.1 GCA_020722645.1 Acetofilamentum sp.
TTTGCTTCGTACCTCGCAATGACGTTTTGCTTCGTACCTCGCAATGACGTTTTGCATTGTTTATAAATCGATAACTGTCAACATGATTAACATTAAGAACCAACTCTATTTAATAACTTTAAATTCGACTCTTCTGTTTTTGGCTTTTCCATCATCGGTATTGTTTGAAGCAACAGGTTTTGACTCACCATAACCAACAGCAGTGAGTTGTTTTGAATTACAGCCTTTGCTTGTCAAATAATTCTTGACTTCGTTTGCCCTGCGTTCAGATAGAGTTTGATTATATTCGTCAGAACCAACATTATCAGTATGTCCGGATATTTCAATTTTTATTTCAGGGTTTTCTTTAATAAAATCAGCAAGACGATTAAGCTCAGGATAAGATTCAATTTTCAAATTGTGCTTTCCTGTTTCAAAAAACAGGTTATTTAGTTGTATAGTCTCGTTTCCTTCTTTAATTTCGACAACGTTCTTCAAAACAAAATCTTTAATAAGCTCATAATTAGCAATATCACCTTTAAGATTAAGGTTTTCAGAAACAGGATAATAACTTTCTTTTGACACAAAAAAACCATAGTTTTTACCTTTAGGCAGAGTAATTATATATTCTCCTGTAACGGGGTCAGATTTCAAATTACCTACTTTTTCGCCAGTTTCAAGGTCTTCCCAAATAATATCAGCATCAAGTGGTAATTTTTTAGTATCTGTAACTTTTCCAGTAACCACAACAACTTTTTCGGGCTGAATTTCTTTTGGTAAATCAACCATATAAATGTCGTTGTTCCCATCAATCGTAACATTGTAAATAGCTTTTTCGCCGGATGCAACAATTTTGAAGCCCCAGTCGTAAGATTCATTATTAATTTCCGGTCCTAAATTAATCGGAGAAGACCATTCAGTCCAAGAAGTTTCAGAAAGTCTGGTTGTTTTGTAAATATCCAATTCACCTTCGCCATCGTAAGCAGCAGTTGAAAAATATAAAGTTTTCATATCATAATGCAAAAAAGGCGAACGGCTAAAAGTACCTTTATTAATAGTGTCTCCTAAATTTATCGGCTCAGACCAAGTACCATCATTTTTTTTCTCAATGACAAATATATCGTAATTGCCGTCAAATCTATCTCCTGAGCTAAATAAAATAGCATTGCCATCGGAAGTATAAAAGGCATCAGCATTCCAATCTTTGTAGTTCAGTTCTTCAAATTTTACTAGTTCACCCCAGCCTGTTTTAGTTTTATTTGTGGTATATATTTCTCCGTCTTTAAACATAATCATTGAATTTCCATCAGCAGAAACAGCTAATGCGGCATCATTTGAGGCTGCAGTAGAAATTCCTTCAGCAATTTCAGGTTTTGTCCACTGTCCATTTTCAAAATAACTGACATAAATATCTTCTAAACCCAAATTATCTTCACGTTGGTAACCGCAAAAATACAAAGTATTACCGTCAGCACTGATAATAGGCAAAAATTCATCACCATCTGTATTTATATTTTTGCTTATAGAATATGGTGTCCCGATGTTTATTTCTTGCGAAAACATCATTAAATTCATAAAAATGAATAATCCAAATAAAAAACTAAAAATTTTCATATTAATTAAATTAATAAATTAGCAAATTAGTTAATTAGCAAATTAGTTACTCAATAACACGTCTGACGCTGTCAATTACAGTCCCATCAACCCATTTAATAACAGCAACAACTTCTTCTCCAAGTTTAGGCTTTTCAGGTTTACCGCAAATTGCTTCTGCTTCTTCTTTAAGTTCCTGAATAGTTTTAATAGGTAAATCAGAGCCTTTAACCAATTCAAGTAAGTCAGTTCTTAGAGGATTTATAGCAATGCCCCTTTCGGTTACAATTACATCAATTAATTCACCCGGACCACAAAGAGTAGTAACTTCATCTATAATAACCGGAATTCTGTCGCGGAATAAAGGCAAAGGTAAAATAACTGTTTTAGAGTACAAACAATTTTGCCAGCCACCAATACCGTGCAAAAGATAACCATCAGAGTGAGTAACAACATTTGCATTATAATTCACATCAACTTCGGTAGCCCCAAGAATTGCAACATCAACAAGTTGAGCAAAATTACCTTTTCCGTGATAATTATAACTTGTAAAAGGAGAAGTCATAACGTGTCTTGGATTATCACGCATAGAAGTAACACCATCTAAGTCAAAAGTCTGACCGTCAAGAATATAACCAACTAAGCCTTCGTTGAGCATTTTTACAAGATATTTATTGCTGCCGCCTCTTGCAAAACTTGCTTTAATACCTTTTTTACGCATTATTTCAGCAAAATATTCACCGACAGAAAGAGCGGTACCACCTGCACCGGCTTGAAAAGAAAAACCTTCGTGAATAATCCCCGTAATATCACAAAATTTAGCTGTCATTTCAGCAAGTAATAATTTGTCAGGGCTTTTAGTAATGTTTGTAGTTCCGGAAACAATTTTTTCAGGAATACCAACTTTTTCGATTTTAACAACAAAATCCACATAATTGCCCTGGATTTGCCATGGAATACAAGGAAAAGGTTTCAAATTATCGGTAACAACAATAACTTTGTCGGCATATTGCGAATCGGCAAGGGCAAAGCCAAGCAGACCGCTTGCAGACTGACCTTCGACACCGTTTGCATTTCCAAAAGTATCTGCACTGCCGGCACCAATAACTGCGATGTCAATTTTCACTTCACCGTCCTGAACAGCCTGATAACGACCACCGTGAGAGCGAAGAACAGCCATCTTAGACATTTTGCCCAAAGAGCAGTACTTGCCCAAAGGTCCGTTCATACTACCTTCTATGTGGCTTATTGTACCGTCTTCGAGATATTGTAAAAGATGAGAATGACAAGGAAATGATGCAGACGGAAACCATCGTAAATCTTTAATTCCGAGTTCGTGTGCAATATCAAAAATCATATTTGCAAGTAAATCGCCGTCGCGGAAATGGTGATGAGTTGAGATAGTCATACCATCTTTGATACCGGCTTTTATAAGAGCGTCTTTGAGACTTTCTACAACTTTGTATCCATTTGGGTAATCGGCAATTCTGCTTATTTTAGGGGCATATTTTCTGCCTTCGGCTTTGTATTTATCAACTCCCATATAAGGAACCGCAGCTTGTCCGTTGATGTTATCAGGTACCATACGACCGGCGGCATTTTTAACAAGTTTATAATTTGTAAACATATTTCTTGATTTTTTTTTGTTTTTCAAGATTGTCAAAGTAAAAATTTAACAAATCCATAATATTTGGTTAATAAAGATTATAAATTAATGCGTTTTATTGTTTTTTCAGATATTTTAATAACGAATTATAAAAATAATTAAAACTTAATGAATGATTCCTAAGCCATTTGAAATCTGCGTCTTTCATTATTTGAATAATTACATTTACGTTAGTTCTTTTGTTATTGTAAACTTCTTTTTTTGCGGTTTTTCTGTCCTTATTTTCCAAATTAATATTTTTAGTAAAATTTGGATTCTCTTTTTTGATTTTTAAGTACCAAAACCAATGTTCTATTGATTGTACAGGGTAAAAAATGATAGCTTTGTCTTTAAAACCATTTATTTTTGAATACAAAGATTCAAGTTCTTTATCAAAATTAGTTCTATCCAAGTCATCATAATCAATACCAACAAAAATTAGATTTAAAAAATACTCTTCAAAAGCATTATAACTTATTAAAGGCAGTGATTTTACAACTTCTTTTTTATTATTAGCTCTAAATCTTTTGTAAAAACTCATATTCAAAATAAAATTAAAATCATTTTGATTCTTTAGAAAAATTTCCAAAAAAGTTTTATGAGCAATATCTTCGCAAATCAAACCGTAATTTATATCCATAGTAATAAAGAGTTAGTCAATTGGTACACCACCTAAAAAACCCATTACCCAATGTTCTCCAATAGTTGTTTTTGTGAAATCTAAGATTGGATATCTGTTTTTACTTCTATTATTGTTTTCTTTATTTATAGTATCGTTCAGATTTCTGACAAGAGTTTTCCCTTCGATAAAATCGAAAATATGAATGTTTTCAGGCATTTCACTAAATTCATCTACAACAATAGGGCTGTGAGTAGTCAAAATAACTTGAATATTTTTTTCATCTGAAAGCTTGAATAAATAATTAATTATTTCTTTAATTCTTTTTGGGTGAACATTTTTTTCAGGCTCTTCTAATAGCAATAATTGAGGTGGATTTGGTTGATGAACAATTGACAAAATAGAAAGGAAATACAGTGTCCCTTCTGAAACTTCGTTAGATGTAAAACTAATACCGTTATTGTCAACAAGATGTAGTATTTTCTTAGAACTTTCCTCTGTGTTTTTTATTGTCCTTATTTCTTTAAAATTTGAAATAGATTCATTTAAACTTTCTTCAATATTCTTGAGAATGTCCGGTCTCTCATCTTTCATATTGTCAATAAAACTGACCAAATTTGAACAATCAGAATTGATTATTTTGTCTTTTGGATTTAAATTTCTAAAACCTTTTATTTTTTCAATATTTGGATTATAAATAATTGCAGAATCAATAATTTTTTCAAAAAGAGAATTCTCTTCACCTAATTCTAAAGCATAAGTGTCATCTTCAATTTTTGTTTCTAAAATATTTTCACTATTTATGAATACATATTTATAAAATTTATCATTGTTTTCGTTTTCAATCTTAATTCCAATAATTTCTTCTCCTTTTTTATATCCGGTTGTTTTATGATTATAAACAAAACGCTCTAATGTGCTAGAATCCAAATGCTGCTTTTCCTTTAAGAAATCAAATACTTTTAAAAAATTTGATTTGCCTGAATTATTAGGACCTATAAGAAGGTTTATTTTTCCTAATTTAATTTCAGCGTCTTTAATAGAAAGAAAATTTTTTATGTAAATTTTTTCTATCATATTTATGATTTTTATTATTTAATTTCTAAAAGTTCAACTTCAAAAATAAGAATAGAATTTGCAGGAATTACTCCGGGAATTTCTCGTGAACCATATCCTAATCTGCTTGGAATAACTAAAGTAGCTTTGCCACCTTCTTTCATAAGCGCAATGCCTTCGTCCCAACCTTTGATAACCTGACCGGCACCAAGATTAAATTCAAAAGGTTCGTTTCTATCAAGCGAAGAGTCGAATTTTGTACCGTCTAATAGTTTTCCGGTATAATGAACACTAACTACATCACCTTTTTGAGCCTGATCGCCTGTTCCTGCTAATGTTTCGATATAAAACAAGCCTGATTCCTGAGGTTTTCCTTTGATTTTATTATCTTTCAAATAATCCTCAATAATTTGGTTTTCTTTTTCAGATTGTGTCATACTTTTTTGATTTTTACAGGCAATTAAACTTGCCATAATTACTACTAAAAATAATATTTTTTTCATTTTAAACAAATTTTGTAAGTTAATAAAGTTTGTAAACAGGTATTATTTAATTTCAATAAGTTTTACGTCAAAAACAAGAGTTGAATATGGCGGAATTGAGCCATCAGAAGTACCATAAGCACCATAAGCCAAATTGCTTGGGATAATTAATGTAGCTTCGCCGCCTTCTTTCATCAAAGCAATTCCTTCGTCCCAGCCTTTTATTACCTCACCTATGCCTAATGTAAATTCAATTGGCTGATTTCTGTCGTATGAAGAATCGAAAGTTTTACCATTCAAAAATTTTCCGGTGTAATGAACCGAGACTATATCATTCGCTTTTGCCTGTTCACCGTTACCTTCGACTGTTTCAATATAATAAAGCCCTGATGCAGTGGGGGCAACAGTTATATTATTTTCTTGAATATAAGCATTCCTATCTTCGATTTCTTTTTCTTCTTTTGAAGTACAAGAATAAGAAACAACCAAACCAATAAGGAAATAAATAAAAATAATCTTTTGCATAAGTTTGTTTTATTTTATTTTATAACTTTTTGATTTAAAAACGAGTTCGTTTCCAATATTTTTTTTAAACTTTTCTTTTAAATTATTAATTTTTGAGTTAGCATTTGGAACTGCATTATGCAGAACAATACCAAAAATTTTCTCTTTATTAATTGATATATTTTTTTTTAAAAATTCAATGGTTTGAATTATCTGGGCAACAGCGTATTCTGCTTTATTTGGTTTTTTCAACTCTACAAAAAAAAATTCAAAACTTATGTTATCAAAAAAAACATAGTCACATTTTTTTACTGTGTAATCTTTTATTAAGCAATTGTCAATGTGTATTCTGCAAATTTTTTCTCTTTCAATTTCAAAAGACAAATTATTTTCAACAGCTTTTGTTTTACAATCAAAGCAATTATTAGATTCACTAAAATATTCAAATTTTTTACAACAATCAATCATTATATTTAATATTAAGTAAGTTATCAAAAACATCAGAAATTTCTTCGGAAACGTTATCAATTATTTGAGCATCAATATTATTTAAATCCTTATCTATCAATTCTTTAATTTCGCCATTTTCGATATAAAACAAAGAAACATCTTCAATGTTTAACCAAAAATTTTCATCAACAATTTCACTAATTTTTCCTTTTAAAGAAGGTTTTAAATTAGCAGTATTGTATGCTTGAATTAAATTAGAAACAGCAGCAAGAATATATGGACTATGAGTAGTTAGAAAAAAACCGGTTTTGTTGTTTGTAATATTAGCAATATATGAAAAAAAATCGACTAAATCTTTTTGAGTTTTCGGAAATAAATGAGCACCGGGTTCTTCGATTATTAAAAAATGCGACAAATCTTTTTCTTTTATAATAGAATTTAATAACATAAAAATTGGAATAAGTTCTTGTTGTCCTGTTGAGCTATCTTTTAACTTACTTTTCTGTTTTCCGTATAAAACTATTTCATTTTGTTTATTATCAAAATAAAATTCTCCCTTTAATATTTTATCAGCAAAAGGTTTTATATTTTCTTCAAGTTTATTTTTTTTAAATTTTTCGTAATAAGAGCCGAATTGAGTAACAAAAAAGTCGTTTGCAACCCCCATTAAACTTAATGTGAAAATATTTTCTTTAACTAAAGAAAAAAAAGAACGTCCTGCGGGAGTAAATAAAGTAAATTCAGAATTAAAAGTTTTAGTTGTTTCGGAATGAATTTGTTGAATCTGAGTTTGGATAAAAGTACCAATTACTTTGTTTTTTATTTCATTATATTTTCTTTCTATTCTTTCAGAAAATAAAATTTGAATCTGAGGTATTTTTGAACTTTTGTCTTTTGTTATTTTAATATAAGTTTTGTCAATTTTATAATTGAAAATTATTTCGAAATTTTGATTTTCCCAAAAATATTCAGGGAATAAATTACGAAACACTTGCTCAATTTTATTCTTTAAAGCATTTAATTCTTCATTTTTGATTAAACTTTGGATAAATTCCTGATAAATTAGTTCTTTAAAAAAATATATAATTTTAGCTATTAAACTTTTGCCACTTGCTTGTTCACCAATTATTAAATTAAATTTTTTTATGTCAAAATCAACATTCTTAATAATTGAGAAATCTGTTATTTTTATTCTTTCATACATTTAGTATTGTTTTATAAATTTCCTATTTTTTTCAAAGTTTGTAAAGCACGTTTAACAACCGGTGGATCAATCATTTTTGAACCGAGCGAAACCACGCCCAATCCTTTTGCTTCAGCTTCTTTAAAAGCATCAACTATTCTCTGAGCTTTTTCGATTTCTTCTGCAGATGGCATAAATGCTTCGTGAATAACCTGAATTTGACGTGGGTGAATACAACCCATACCTTCAAAACCAAGAGATTTAGAGATTTCTACATTTTTGCGTAAGCCTTCCATATCAGAAACATCTGAAAAGACACTGTCTATAGGTTGAATTCCGGCAGCTTTGCATGCGTTTACAACCCTTGTTCTGGCAAAAAATGATTCTGTTGCTTCGGCAGTTCTTTTTACTCCTAAGTCAGCAGTTAAATCTTCCAAACCTATTGCCATGGCAACAATATTAGGTGATGCAGTAGCGATTTCATAAGCTTTTTCAACTCCCAAAGCACTTTCGATAATCGGCATATACCAAATCGGGTTATCATTGTCTCTTTTAATTTTGGAAATTGCTTCATCAACTTGTTTAATTTGTTCAGCAGATTCAGTTTTTGGAATTAACAACAGATTAACATAATGAGGTACAACATATTTCAAATCATCTAATCCCTTGGGTATCTGATTAATACGCACCATTCTTTCTGCTCCGTAGAAATTAACATTTCGCAAAGCATTTCGTACCAAAAAAGAAGCTTCAAATTTTTTGTCGGGAGCAACGGAATCTTCTAAGTCTAAAATTATACCGTTTGGCTTGTGAACACCGGCGTTAATCATTAGTTTCGGTGTATTTCCGGGAAGATATAAACGAGATAATCTGAAATCATCTCTTTTTGTTGCATTTAAGTTTTCTTTCAAAACCGGTAGCAAATATTCCTTATTTGTATCAACAATCATTTTAATTGCGGCTTCGATTCGAGCAGCGATAATAAAATCCAAAGAACCTTTATCTATTATCGTCAGTTTACAGTTTTCGATTCCAAAAAATTTCAGTAAGTCAGAAGCAAGATTAGTAATAGACTTTCCGTACATTATTTTTAATTTGCTTTGCAAGTCAATAATCTGACCACCTGATTCTGTTAATTCAAAAGTTACCTGACAATCAGAACGAACATCATCGCCCAAATTACCTACTGTACTTATCTTTGACATATTTTATAATTTTACAAATTTCGAGCAAATGTAGAAACTTTTTGGTGAATTATAAAAATTATTTATGAATGGAATTTTTTTATTGCTACATTGTTTTATTGTTAAATTGCTTCATTGTTGAATTGTTATATTGTTATATTGTTGAATTGTTATATTGTTACATTGTTACATTGTTGCATTGTTGCATTGTTACATTGTTGCATTGTTGCAT
>DYKL01000624.1 GCA_020722645.1 Acetofilamentum sp.
AAGTTTTTTAATGAACGCTAACGTGAATGTGTTTATTTCGTTTGCTTTTTCGTACGTTGTCAATCAAGAGTAATATGTTCATTTTTAACGCACCCAAAGTTGATTTTTGCACCTTAAAAGCAAATGAAATTAAACACAATGTTAGAGCTATTTATCTTTTTTCATTAAGTAAAATGTTCCTTTATTTTTGCCAATTACTTCAACTATATTTTCATTTCGCAAGTACGTTAAATCTTTTTTTATTGTATTTCTTGAAGTTTCCGGCATATATTTTACTAAATCGCTTATTTTTACAGGTTGATATTTAATTATTAATTCTTTAATGTTTTTCTGTCTGTCGTTTAAATATGTTGTTGTGTCTTTATATATTTCATATTTCTTTTCTAATCGCTGTATTAGAATAGTCATACTATCAAGGAAATACAATACCCAATTATCTAACTTTTCTTTTTCTGAATTTCTGTCTCGTTGCCCTTCCATTAAAGCTTTGTAATACTCTTTTTTGTTATCTTCTATTACTTTTTCAAATGATACATATTGAACGAATAAATAATTTTGTCGTAATAGCAGTAAAGTAGTCAACAATCTTGATAATCTGCCGTTTCCGTCTTGAAATGGATGAATTGATAAAAATTCGTAAATGAAAACAGCTATAACGATAAGAGGATGAATTTCTTCTTCTTTAAAAGTTGTATTTACCCAAAAAACAAGTTCCGACATTTCTTTGTCAACTAAATGTGGTTCTGTTGTATTAAAAATCGTTTTTTGAGTTCCGTCCGGATATGTTGCTACAACTTTATTGCTCAGCTGTTTGTAACCACCTTTGTATTTTGTATCTTTATCACTATATTTTAGCAATATACTATGAAATTGTTTTATATAGTTTTCAGTAATATCAATATTTTTATAGTTGTCAATTACGGTATCCAATGTTTCCCAATACCCAACAACTTCTTTTTCGTCTCTTGTTTTAAGTTTATCTATTTTTACGTTGGCTATTATTTTCTCAATTTCTTTATCGGTCAATTTTACACCTTCAATTCTTGTAGATGAACCAACACTTTCAATTGTTGCAATCTTACGCAGTTCTTTTAAATATCTGTTTTCTTTATTTTCAATTATATCCCATTTACCTTTGAAGGTATCAATAAAACTAATTTTTTTTAGAATTAGATTATTGGTTTTCAGGGTAAAATTCAATTTTTTATTTATTGCAATATCCATAATTTATCTATTTTATATCCAAATATTTTTTATTGCAAATTTATCAAATATCTATAAATTATCCAAATATTATTCATATTTTCCAGCAATTCCTTAACAAATTTAACAATTATCAAAATACTTGAAAAATCAAGTA
>DYKL01000131.1 GCA_020722645.1 Acetofilamentum sp.
AGAATTTTTAATTGCCAAAATGAATGCCTGTACAATTTCTTGTGCTGAACCGTCTTCAAGATAAGTCATCGCAGCAGCAGCCATAGCAGCACCAACACCAACTTCAGCCTGACAGCCGTAATCAGCTCCGGCTGTTGTAACATCGTTGAACAAAATCATTCCCAAAAATCCTGAAACTAACAAAGATTCAAGAATTTTATTAGGGTTTGGTTTCACTATTTCGTAATATGCCTGAATAACACCGGGTAAAAGTCCGCAAGAACCAGCTGTTGGAGCGGCAACAATTACTCCGCATTTTGCATAGACTTCATTTACAGCCACAGCATAAGCCACAGCTCTTCCGAAAATATTGTCAAATATTGCTCGTTTTTTTGTGTGTTTTAAAATTTTACTTGCATCTCTGCCCGATAATTTGAAAAGTGAAAGTTCTTTGCTTTTTATTCCTTTTTTGACAGATGCTTGCATAATTCGCCAATATTCAGCCGCTTTCGCCATAATTTCTTCTTTTGTAGTACCTTGCAGATTTCTTTCAACATCAAAAATGATGTCAATCAGGCTTTTGTCTTCTTTTTTAATAAATTGCAAAAGTTCTTCAAAAGAATTGAAAGGCATAGAATAATTCTGTTTCGCATTTGCTGATATTTTTTCAATAGCAGGAATAAGGACAGCATTTTCGATTTTTTTTGCTTCGGCAGATGAAATTATTTCTCTGTTGGAATAGAAAAATTCTTCTTTACCGTTGATTGGAGTCGTAAGACGTTTGTCCATATATCTGACTTCTACATTCCCGCCGCCTATTGAAAAACCGGTTATAATGTATGTCTCTTTTTCAGTGTTTACAATAATTTCAGCAATGTTGTTATTGTTTTCGTTTTGATATTTTAATTCTTCATCTTTAGTCCCTTTTTTGAAACCGGCAAAAGAAGCTTTAAAATCCCCGAAATCAATTCCATTTTCTGATAAAAATTGTGGATCTCCGTGTTGAATCATCAGCTTATGATCAGGCGGAAAACCATATAACCCTCCGCCTATAGCAGACGGAGTATAGTGTCCGGGACCTGTATCACGAAAAGAGCCAAGAAGTTTAATTTCAATCGAATTAACTTTTGATTTTTCTGCTTTTGACCTTGCAATAATGATATTTCTGGCTATTTGTCCGATTTTATTTGCTCCGGCAGTATGAGAACTGGAAGGACCAACCATAGAAGGACCGACAATGTCAAAAACACTCATAGGTTTGATGTACCGATGTAAATATCTTTCAAAGTCGCTTTGCAAAGAATTGATTTCCTGAGGTTTTAAAAAGACATCGAAAATACATTTGACAATGTAAAGTGATTTTACTTTTTTATCGCGTCCCTTTATATACCAAAGTTCTGTGTAAACAGGAAAAATATCGTGTTTTTGAAATGTTTCCACAACATTGTTAATCACAGTGTTTTTAGCTGAATTTATGCTTTTAATTGTAAAAATTGTTCCTTTTTCATAATTTTCGGATTTTAATGAAAAACCTTTAGGATTATTTTTCATTTCAGCTAAATTTTTGCTTATATCAGGCAGTTTGATTTTTGATTTTGTAGTTACATCATTGTAAAAAACAGTAATCATATAATTGTTTGGTTTACTGCTTATTATGCGATATAAAGTATAAGGCTGGAATTTGTATGGAGTCAAAGAAGAAAGAGTTTTTTCTAATTTGGAATGATTAAAGTCGTGTAAAACGCATTCTTCAAATTTTTCGCGGTGTCTGAAAGATTTTTCTGTTTGTTTATTTTGAATTTTATCATCTACAATACTCAGACAGTAATCTATTTCAGATTTGTGAAAGAAATTTTCGATTGAAATATCAGTTTTTGTATTCATATTAGAATATTGTGAGATTATTTTTTAGTGTACATCAAATCCATAAACCATATATATAAGGTGTTCGAGCAAAGAAAAAATTACAGACAAATATTCACGAACTGCTTTTGGGCTTCCGGGCATTGAAAAAACAAGTGTTTTGCCAATCGAACCCGCGATGCTTCTGCTAAGCAGAGCCTTTGGGTTTCGTTCTCCGAATTTAATCCTTATGAATTCCATAATTCCGGGGATTTCTTTGTGCAGAAGTTTTGAAACAGTTTCAATTGTTATGTCTTTTTCGCTCATTCCTGTGCCTCCTGTTGTAAAAATAACATCACATTCTTTAGAAAAATTTTCAATCAGAATTTTTAATTGTTCGGAATCGTCAGGAATGATAATTTTCTGAATATCAGAAAGTCGGTCAATTCCGTTGAAAAATTTGGTTGTTAAGTTTTCGATTGTCGGACCGCTAATGTCTTCATATTCACCACTGCTGGCACGGTCGCTCAAAGTGATAACAGCAATTTTGAAAACTTTCGGTTTAAGTTCCATCACATCTCCAACTTTTAAGATACCTGGTTTTATTACTTTTGTGAAAATACCTTCTTTGGGCATAACACAATTTCCGGTGAGTTCAAAGACAGTACAACCTCCACCGTGGCATTTTTTGCCTTTTTGTGTGATTAAAAGCTCAATGTTTTCGTTTTCGAGAATATCTAAAAGTTTAACATTTTTGAAACTCATACCTTCTGTTGTAATATTTTCGGCAAAATCTCCGTAGTTAAAATTTTGTTTCATTTTTCCGGTGAATTCGTCAATGCTTTCCTGAGCAAGTAAACTGATTTGACGATGCCAATCGCCTTTATGAGCGTCATTTATAATGCCTTCGTTGTTAATTTCAACTTCATTAACCGGTTTTTTTAATGTACCTTTTTTTTCGGAGATGTTTATAGATTTGATTGTAAATTTCATAAGACTTATTTTTTTTACTCTAAGGCACTAAGAGCACATAGAGTACAAATTTTTTAATTATAGCACTGATTTTGTTTTGTTTAAAAGTTTTATATCGCTGATTATCATATTTTTGTCGATAGCTTTACACATATCGTAAATTGTTAATAATGAAATGCTTACAGCAGTTAAAGCTTCCATTTCCACGCCTGTCTGACCTATACATTTTGTTGTTGAAGTTACTCTAACACCGTTTTCTTCGGTCATTGCCAAAACATCTACTTTGGTTAAATTTAACTGATGGCAAAGAGGAATTAGTTCAGGTGTTTTTTTAGCAGCCATAATCCCCGCAAATTCAGAAATAGAAAGCACTTCGCCTTTTTTATTGGTGTTTTCGTTAATCATTTTTATTGTTTCTGCAGAAAGTTGAATAAATCCTTCTGCAACTGCAATTCTAAGGCTGTCAGGTTTATCCCCGACATCAACCATATTGGCTTTGCCTGATTTGTTTATATGTGAAAATTCTTTTTTGTTCATTATTTCATTGTTACATTGTTACATTGTTACATTGTTTCATTGTTTCGTTGCTACATTGCTAAATTGTTTCATTATTCATTATTCGAAATTCAACATTCAACATTCATTATTCATTATTCGACATTCGAAATTCAACATTCAACATTCATTATTCGACATTCGAAATTCAACATTCAACATTCATTATTCGACATTCGAAATTCAACATTCAACATTCATTATTCGAAATTCAACATTCAACATTCATCATTCATTATTCGAAATTCAACATTCATTATTCATTATTCGACATTCGAAATTCAACATTCAACATTCATTATTCGACATTCGAAATTCAACATTCAACATTCATTATTCGAAATTCAACATTCAACATTCATCATTCATTATTCGAAATTCAACATTCATTATTCGAAATTCATTGTTTTATCCGCCGATATTATAAAAATTTCTATGAGTGCAAGTAGTTCCGCTTTTAGGTTTAAATTCAACAGCTTTAAGGATTGCTTCTCTGATTCCCAGCTCTCTGACGCTATATTCATCATCTGAAAATAGGCAAGGTTTAATAAATCCGTTAGCGGTTAGTCTGAGTCTGTTGCAAATTTTGCAGTTGCCGCCGTCACCACCTTCAACTACTTGAAAATCGCCTTTGTCTAGATGCATTTGTGAAATAAATCTTATTTCTACCCCTATATTTTTTGCATATTCAATCAAAGATAGTTTTGTTTTTTTGTCATTTTTATCCATTACAACGGCATTTAATTTTACGGGTGTTAGTCCTACTTTTACAGCGGCTTCTATTCCTTTAAATACTTTATATATATCTCCGCCTCTTGTTATTCTTTTGTATTCATCAGGATCGAGTGTATCAAGACTTACATTAACTCTCATTAACCCTGCATCTTTGAGAATTTGAGCATAATGTTCAAGAAAAATGCCGTTTGTGGTCATATTTAAGTCTGTTATCTGTGGAATTGATGCAATTTTTTCGACAAGTAACTCGATACCTTTTCTTACCAATGGTTCTCCACCGGTCAAGCGAACTTTGTTAATGCCAAGTTCTGCCCCTACTTGACATATTTCGTATATTTCATCGTAGGTTAGGATTTCATTATGAGAAATCAGTTTTATGCCTTCTTCTGGCATACAATAAATACAACGTAAATTGCAACGGTCGGTAACTGAAATTCTAATATAAGTAATTTTTCGTTTAAATTTGTCTAACATCTACCATTTCTCCTTTTTCGATTTCCAAAACGCCTATGTCAAGAGAAATTATACCAAAAGCATCTGTATAAGAATTCAAATGAGCAGAACCGTGATATGATAAAGGCTCTACAGTATTATCATCATTTAATTTAACCGGATAAAAAGATTTTCTTTTTGCATTTCTACGTGAAATTTTTTTATTCAAAGTAAATGGAAAAATTTTCGGGTTAAAATCGTGTCCCATAATTTTATACAGGAAAGGTTTGACAATTGTTTCAAAAGTTATTAAACCTGATATAGGGTTACCGGGCAAACCGAAACAGAATTTTTTGCCGTCAGTAGCATAAGTCAAAGGACGTCCGGGTTGAGAGGCAACACTGTCAAATTTAATTTCAAGCCCTGATTTTTTCAGAACGGGTGCAACAAAGTCGTAATCACCTTCCGAAACACCGCCTGTAACAAGAAGGACATCGTTTCTTGAAATCATAGAGTTTATGGCATTATTTGTAGCTTCAAAAGTATCTTCTACGATACCGTAATATTCTAAAATTATGTTGAATTTTAGGCAATTTGCCATTAAAATATATGCATTTGAGTTGTAAATCTGACCGGATCTTAATCTTTTGAATGGCTCAATAACTTCATTCCCTGTAACTATCAATCCTATTTTGGGTAGTTCATAAACTTCAGCTTCTGTATAACCGAGTGATGCCAAAATTCCGCAGTGAACAGGCTTCATTAACAATCCTCTGCTTAAAACTTTATCTCCGGTTCTAATATCTTCTCCTTTTGGTGATATGTTTGTTGATGATTTTTTATTAGTAATTTTGATTTTTTTGTTCTCAATAACTTCAACATCTTCAATCATAATCACCATTTCAGTATTTTTAGGAATTGGTGCGCCTGTCATTACTTTTATGCAATTTCCTTCTGTAAGAAAAAATTCCTGATTGTCGCCGGCTTTAATTGTGTTTTGAATCAACAAAACATTTTCGATATCATTTCCAAGAATAGCGTATCCATCTACCATTGCTTTGTCAAAAGGAGGCATATCTATATTAGAAAAAATATCAGCAGCTAAAACTCTGTTTTCACAATCAGTAATAGAAATTTTTTCAGTACCTGTTCTAAATTCAGTATTTAGAACAATTTTAAGAGCTTCGGAATGTGTTATCATATAAAAAAATTGGCAATAACAATAAATCACTAAAAAGCGATAAATTTGTTAAAAAGTTTTATAATACAAAATAAGTAAATGAAAGTATAAAAAACAAAAAATTATTAAGATTTTTCGTTTTTAATTTTATTCATAAGAATGTATCTGTCTAAATCAATGTGATAAACAACAACTCTGTCTTCGTCGGTGTAAATTTCAACAGGTAGGTTTTCGTTTTTAGGTCTGTTATGTTCAACATAATCATCATCAGACTTAATATAAGTCCAATCTTTTTCCATTTCGACAATAAGAACAAGATGGTCAGCCCTGAAAATACCTTTTCCATACCAGTTTTTACCAACGCTGCCAAAATTTCCTTCAGTTTTCATTATAAAGTCAAATTTTATTAGTTCTTGATCTGAATAAATTTTGAGTTCAAAATGATTAGAAAATTCAGTTTCGTCTATTTCAACTGCAATGTATGTTCCATATATTTTTTCGGGAGCAACCATTTAAGTAGTTTTCGTGTTTCAAGTTATCAGTTGTTAGTTGTCATTATTCTAAATCCTTACGGCTGTTGAATATATACAACTAACAACTCACAACATAAAGAAGACTATTCAGTTACTTCTTCTGTTTTTTCTTCATTTTTAATGTTAGGTTTTTCAAGCCCATAACCTTTAATTCTGTCTTCACGTTTTAATAAAAATGCAAAAAGAAGCGATAATATTGTTAAAACAATGAAAATTATCCATGTTTTAGAATAATCCCAAGTTACATTATTATTAGCAATAAATTCTTCCATTTTTGTAAATATTTCCTCAGAACTGATTCCGGTAGCTTCAAATTCAGCTCTTTTATCAGCTAACAATTTAACTGTTTCAGGATTGGTTTTATCCAAAACTTTACCTAAAAGTGTAGGAATACCAAAAAGACCAATATTTTGAACCCAGAATATTAAAGCATAAGCAGTTCCCAATTGTTTTTCGGGAATAATTTTTGGCACTGAAGACCACATAGCCGATGGAACAAGGGAGAATGCAACTCCTAAAAATATAATTGATATAATAGCAAAAGCCACACCTGATAATGAAGGAACCCAAAGAATTAAATGTGCAACAATTATTAAAGCGGCACCAAGATACATAATACTTGCACCTTTACCTTTTTTGTCATAATAAAATCCGAATAAAGGAGTAAGAATAATAGTAAAAAATGGAATTAGACCAACCAGAGTCCCTGCCCATTTTTCATCAACACCGAATTTATTAATCATCAAGTTTGGACCGAATTTGTAAAAAGGAAATACTGCTGAATAAAACAAAACGCATAAAAGAGCAACATACCAGAAACCTTTGTTAGCAATAATTAGTTTTATATCTGCTAATTGGAATTTTTCGTCATCTGATAATCCGGTTTTGCTCAATCCTTCTTGTTTATCAATTTTTACATCAAAGAAGAAGTAAATAATGAATAAAACTAAACCAAATAATAACATTGCAACACCAATAAAAATATTTGTAGGAATTGAAAAATTAGCGACAATAATCGGTGCTAATGACATTGCAACAAAAGAACCAAGTCGAGCAAATGCCATTTCCATACCCATAGCCAAAGCCATTTCTTTTCCTTTGAACCATTTAACAATAATTTTTGAAACAGTTATTCCTGCGTATTCAGTACCGACTCCAAAAATTGCGTAACCAGATGCGGCAACAAATACTTGTGTTTTTAATCCAAAAATTCCTAATTCTAAGGTTGGATCAATGAATTGGAAAGCGTACCATTTAATTAACGCACCTATAACAGAAATTGTAGCAGCAGTAATTGCAGAAATTCTAACTCCTATTTTGTCAAGTAAAATCCCTACAAAAACTAACATAAATATAAAAACATTTAGCCAACCATAAGCTCCGGTTACTAAACCAAAATCTGAAGCGGACCAACCATAGGCTTTTACTAACATTGATTGAAGAGGAGAAATTATCTCCTGAAACATATAAGCCGTAAGCATAGAAAATGCAACAATGCTTAAAACAAGCCATCTCATTCCGGCATTTTCTCTTAATGATTTTGTAAATTTTTCTACCATTTTATTTGTTTTAGTTAATTATTTAAGAATTATTAAATTTTTTGGATTAGTGTAATATTTTTTTTAAATTATTGTTTTTTTTTCAGATGCCAAAATTAAACATTATGATAAAATTTCAAACAAATATGAAGTATTTTTTTATTTTTTTTATTTTGAATACTGTAAGTTTTATTAATTTAATGTCTCAAAATACTGATAATCAAGTTAATAATCTCGTAGTTTTATTCGACAAATTGAAATATTCAAAACTTGATTCTGATATTATTTACCTTTCAAAACAGATTGATTCTGTTTACATTAAATTATTAAATGATAAAAAATCTTTTTCTGATTCGTTGACAGAATTAAAGAAATTTTCATCTATATTAAAATCAGAAAACAATAAAGTTAGGATAATTACATGGAACATCTTTTTAAGCACTGGTATATATAAATATTTTGGCTATATCCAGTTTTATAATGAAAAAAGCGAGGAATATTTTTTTACTAAGCTAAGTGATTTGTCTGATGAGCTTGAAAATCCGCAAATGCTCGAATTGACAGATAAAAACTGGTATGGATGTCTTTACTATGAAATTATTACAAACTATTATAAAAATAATTATTATTACACATTAATAGGATGGGACGGAAATAATAGTGTTTCTAATAAAAAAATAATAGATGTGTTAAGCATTAAAAATAATAAAGTAGCTTTTGGTTTTGATTTTATTTTAAACGAAAAAAAATACAAAAGGATTATTTTTGAGTACAATGAAAGGGCATCTATGCTTTTGAGATGGGATAAAAAAAAGAAAATGATAATTTTTGACCATCTGGCACCAGAATCACCTAAATATGAAGGTATGTACGAATTTTACGGACCCGATTTTTCATACGATGCAATAGAATTTAAAAAAGGTCAGTGGGTTTTGCTTGAAGATGTTAAAGTTGTAAATCCAAAAGAAGAAAATTAGCCAATTAGCCAATTCGTCAATTAGCCAATTAGCCAATTCGTCAATTAGCCAATTCGTCAATTAGCCAATTAGCCAATTAGCCAATTCGTCAATTAGCCAATTCGTCAATTAGCCAATTAG
>DYKL01000132.1 GCA_020722645.1 Acetofilamentum sp.
TGGTCTCAATGACGCAAAGCATACGAAGCAAAGCCTCGCAATGACGCAAAGCGTAAGAAGCAAAGCCTACCTATGACGCAAAGTGTAGGAAGCAAACCGTCTCTGCGAGGTTTTGCGAAGCAGACCGGTTTGGGCTTGAGATTGCTTCGTGCCTCGCAATGACGCAAAGCGTCTGTGGCAAACCGTGTCTGCGAGGCAACCGTCTCTGCGAGGCGGACGTCATTGCGAGGAACGAAGCAAGAAGCAGACCCTACGAAGAACCGGTTTTAACGAGTTAGAGATTGCTTCCCACTTCGTTCCTCGTGGTCTCAATGACGCAAAGCATACGAAGCAAAGCCTCGCAATGACGCAAAGCGTAGGAAGCAAAGCCTCTTAATGACGCAAAGCGTATGAGTAGGCTAGCGACAAATTCTTAATACAAGGTTTCGAACAATAATAATTTGCAATCCGAAAACACTATAAATCAACTAATTATTGAATTCGGATTTCAAATCCGAATTAGCTCCATAAAATATTTGATAGAGGTTTAGTATAATTTTAATAATTCAGTTTAATGAGTTGCATTTTTTAATTGTCAGAAAGTGTATTTATTGTTAAAATACATTCAAAATTACGAATTTTTATCACAACTCATCAGTTGAAATTACAAACTCCTGAACAATTTTTTTGTTATAGGCTTTCCAACCGTCTCTAAAATCGCGGCTTGAGTTTTGTATAAATTCCTTCATTCTGTCGGAATTAAGCTGTTTTAGAAGCGACTCAACATTTCCGTCGTATTTAATGCAGTATCCCGAATAAAAAGTTGCATCTTTATTTTTACTGTAAATAAAATTAGGTTCTTTGTTCATCGGAGAAAATAATATTTTTTCACCCAAACTTGTACTTAAACCTTGCGAACGCCCAAAAGCATACCAAGCGACTTTGTTTGGCTTTCCGTTATCACGTTTATCTAATATATTTTTAATAGATTTTAAATATTTATAAGATAACGGAAACTTGTTTTTAAGCTCTTTTTCGTGTATTATTTTTGTGCCATTTTTATCGTTTTTATACGGAAATAAAATATATTCCTTTATTGGTTCATCGGAATTTTTTAAAGTCGAAACTTTAATAATCGGTTTTAAAATAGCTTTTTCAAATTTTATAAGACCTTTAAATTTTGTTTGACACCAGATGTAATCTTTTTCGATTTTTTCGACATCAAAAATATACGCTTTATCAGCCAAAGTTGTAACACCAACGTGTATTTCGGCTATTTCGCCAAGTTTAATTCCTTTTGTAACATTCTGATAATCAGTTGATAATTGCCAAAAAGCCGAGCCTTTTAATGAAGCTGTTGATATTTCAGATTCTTCAAATTTATTTTCTTTAATTGCTGATTGGTACTTAAAAGTTTCTTGTTGTATTTTGTTGAAAATAGTTATGGCACTGTAAGTTGTTGCATTATCAAAAAGCTGAATATCTTTGTAGTTTGTAATTTGAACAATATTTTTGTTTTCTTCAAAATATTTTCTGAGATATTTGGCTGTTTCAGTATGAAAATAAGTATTTGGTGTTATAAATCCACAAATACCATCTTTGGCTATTAATTTTAATGAAAGTTCAAAAAATGATAAAAAAATATCAGTTGAACCTGATTTACAAAATTTATAATTTTGTTGAATATAAGTTCTTAAATCTTCGCTTAAATGCTGAATTCTTATATAAGGCGGATTCCCGACAATGTAATCGTATTTTTTATTGGTTTTATGTTTTAATGAATTGACGTTTTTTAATTTCCAATCAACTTTAATGTTCAAATTGGAAATCAGTTCATTTAATTTTTGTTTTGCATCGCTCAAAGCTTCTTTATCAGTGTCCCATCCTTCAATAAATTCTAAATTTTTTGAAAGTTCATTTTTATCGGAAAATTTAATAATTCTTTCGGCAATTTTTATCAAAAAGCGTCCGTCTCCGCAAGCAGGGTCTAATATCGTTTTGCCGATTACCGAATTATTATCAAAACCAATATCGTCCAATATTTTATCGACTATAAAAAAAGGTGTAAAAATTTGTCCTTTTAATTTTGTTTGACTGTATTTTTTTTGCAAGGAACCCATATTTTTTTAAAGCACAAAGAAACAAACATTTAATAAATGCAGTTTAATTTTTTATTTCAATAGTTTTAAACTTTATAGACCCTTACAGGGCAGGCTTTTAGACCCTTTTAGGGCAAGCTTTATGAACTTTATAAACTCACTTATACCAACTTACGTATTTTTTATAATTTATAGTTGTGTTTTTAATTACCTGTTCTAATTTTTGGTTAATGTCTCTTACTTTTTTAGCCGGAACACCTGCATAAACGCTGTTTGGTTCTATAATTGTTTTCGGAAGCACCACACTACCGGCAGCCACAACACTGTTTGAACCTACAATTACATCGTCCATTACAATCGCGCCCATACCAATCAAAACATCTTCGTTTATTGTACAACCATGAATTACGGCACTATGACCAATCGAAACACGGTCTTTTATATTTGTCGGAGATTTTTGATAAGTGCCGTGAATAACTACATTATCTTGAATATTTACTTCTTTTCCGACTTTAATATAATGCACATCGCCACGTAAAACAGCATTATACCAAATACTTGAACCTTCACCAATTTCTACTTCGCCTATTATTGTACAATTTTCGGCAAGAAAAACATCATCGGCTATTTTGGGTTCTATTTCCCTGCACTTTCTTATTAATGCCATATTTTTATCGTTAAATTGTTACATTGCTTCATTGTTACATTGTTACATTGTTACATTGCTTCATTGTTACATTGCTTCATTGTTACATTGTTACATTGCTTCATTGTTACATTGTTACATTGTTACATTGCTTCATTGTTACATTGTTACATTGCTTCATTGCTTCATTGTTACATTGTTACATTGCTTCATTGCTTCATTGTTACATTGTTACATTGCTTCATTGCTTCATTGTTACATTGTTACATTGCTTCATTGCTTCATTGTTACATTGTTACATTGTTACATTGTTACATTGGCACATTTGCTAATTTGCTAATTATCAAATTGTTGCATTTGCTTCGTACCTCGCAATGACATAGTTGCATTGTTACATTGCTTCATTGCTTCATTGCTTCATTGTTTCAACTTGATAACTATTAACTATGCACTATTAATTATTCACTATTCACTATTAACTATGCACTAATAACTATGCACTTTACTCCCATTCAATTGTAGCAGGTGGTTTAGAGCTGATGTCATAAACAACTCTGTTCACACCTTTTACTTGATTTATGATTTTGGTTGATACGTTTGCAAGAAACTGATATGGTAGATGTACCCAATCCGCTGTCATTCCGTCGGTTGAAGAGACAGCTCTGAGAGCAACGACGTTTTCATAAGTCCTCTCGTCGCCCATAACACCAACAGACTTTATTGGCAGCAAGATTGCTGCTGCTTGCCATACAGAATCGTATAAGTTATTATTTTTAAGCTCATTAACGAAAATAGCATCAACTTTTTGAAGAATTTCAATTTTCAGTTTATCAACATCACCAATAATTCTTATTGCAAGTCCTGGACCGGGGAATGGATGTCTTTTGAGAATAGTGTCTGAAATTTTCAAAGCCGCACCAATTCGCCTTACTTCATCTTTAAAAAGTAATCTCAAAGGTTCAATTATCTTCAAATTTAGTTTTTCGGGTAAACCTCCGACATTATGATGCGATTTAATAGTCTGAGATGGACCTTTGACCGAAACAGATTCAATAACATCAGGATAAATAGTCCCTTGTGCCAACCATTTTACACCTTCAATTTTTTTTGCCTCACGAGTAAAAACGTCAATGAAAACTTTGCCGATTATTTTGCGTTTAGCTTCAGGCTCTTCAATATTTTCAAGTTGTGATAAAAATTCATCAGAAGCATCAACACCAATAACATTCAAACCCATATTTTTGTATCTTTCCAGAACTTGTTGATACTCATTTAATCTAAGAAGACCATTATCAACAAAAATGCAGGTCAAATTCTTATTTATTGCTTTATGCAACAACACAGCCGCAACAGAAGAGTCCACGCCACCGGATAAGCCCAAAATAACTTTATCGTCGTTTATTTGTCGTTTTAATTCGTTAATTGTTGTTTCAATATATGAATCGGGGGTCCAGTTTTGTTCCATTCCACAGACATGAACAACAAAGTTATAAAGAAACTGCTGACCATTAGTTGAGTGATAAACTTCGGGGTGGAATTGCAAACCGTAGGTTTTTTCTTTTGAAATTTTGAAAGCCGCAACCTTTATATTTTCTGTATTTGCAAGTATGTGAAAATTTTCAGGCAGTTCAATGATAGTGTCAGAGTGCGACATCCAAACTTGTGAATTTTCGGGAATATCTCTGAAAAGTCTGCATTTGCTGATGATATTTGTCAGTTGAGCGCGTCCGTATTCTCTGTTTTCTGACGGTTCAACAATTCCCCCGCTTGAATGGGCAAGATATTGGGCACCATAACAAATCCCCAGAATCGGAATAATACCTCTAATGCCAGATAAATCAGGGATAAGAGCATTTTTATCCCGAACCGAAAAAGGACTGCCGGATAAAATTACACCTTTTATACTTTCGTCAATTTTTGGAATTTTGTTATATAGATGAATTTCGCAGTAAATGTTTAATTCTCTGATTTTTCTTGCAATAAGCTGTGTATATTGCGAACCGAAATCCAAAATAAGTATTTTTTCGTTCATTATCCGAAATTTGATTTTGTGCAAAAGAAGTTCATTTTAAAAAATTCACAAAATAAATTTGTCATCTTGTCAAAAAAAAGTTTTTTGTTAAAATAATATTACAATATTTGGAAATAAATTTATTGATGAATAAAAAGAACTTTAAAATATTCATAATTATAATATCTTTTGTTGTATTCGCTTTTGTCAACATAAACAATATTCCTGCTTTTATTCATTATTTTGATAATAATTCTGCAATAGTAAGTGTTACAGAAATTTTACAAACGAAACAAAAGACAAGTAATTTGACGGTTGAATGATATTTTTTAATCGAGCATTCGCTTAGTTACGAAGACAGCAATAAAGATAAACAAAAGTATTATTTTTATGTTCCTATTGTCCCTAAAAACTGAAAAAAATCACAATCAGTCAATATAATAGCAAAATTTAGTGAAGATGATTTCGGTGTATTATTAGATGCGGTTGAAAATAATCTTGTAAAGGGCGTTTTCAAAAATGTTTTATGGGAAAAAAGAATAGAAGACAAAATCATTTCAAAATTTCTGGAGTTAGGCATGATCATTGATGATAATTGTTGTATATTAGAAGTAAAAAACAATACAAAAAATACTAAATATTTGTTACTTATTGGTATAATAAATTTTCTACTTCTGTTAATTTTGAGTTATCAAATTGTAAAATTATATAAATTAAACAAAAATGGAAACATATCAATTTAATTATGTGGTTCAAAATGTCGAAATGGTTATTGAAGCAGGTGTTATAAGTTATAAATACGGCTTAAGCAAAGGCAAAATGGAAGTTGATAAAATAACCAATTTCAGAGTTTTTGAGTATCAGGATTACGACCAATTAGTAATCAGGTATAAAACCAACGAAGGAAAATACAAAAATTTTAAAGTTTTTGCCGATAAATCAAGTCAGGGCTTAAATGCATTTGTAAACAGGCTATCCGAATTATTGCCTGATAAAAATTTAGCTCAGACTAATGCTTCCGAAGCGAGAAAAATTCTTAAAGTCGCCAATTCAGCTAAATTTGGAGTTTATGGAGCTATTGTCGTAATAATTGTGGTTTTATTTTTCATTTTTAAAGGTGTATTTAAAGATATTGAGAACAATATGCCTATTATCATAATTGGCGGAATTGTTGTAGTTATATTGATTATAGCCTTTGCTGTTACATTTTTTAAAGCAAAAAGTGAATCGAAAGACTGGTGAAAAATTTTGAATGCCGAATTACGAATGATGAATGCCGAATGTAGAATGATGAATTTTGAATGTTGAATTACGAATGATGAATGCCGAATGTAGAATGATGAATTTTGAATGTTGAATTAAGAATATTGAATTTTGAATGTTGAATGCCGAATTACGAATGTTGAATTACGAATGCCGAATGTAGAATGATGAATTTTGAATGTTGAATGATATATATCCAATTTTGAATAAAAAATATGAATATTTCGGATTTACTTTTTAACAATCTAAAAATTTTAAAAACCGTAAACAGTAAAACCGCCATCAACAGCAATAGTTTGACCGGTAACATAAGAAGCCAAATCAGAAGCCAGAAATGCAATAACTTTTGCGACTTCTTCGGGTTTGCCCACTCTTTTCATTGGTGTGCGTGATAAAACTTCTTTGAGATAGTCTTCATTTTTCAGGACCTGCTGTGCAAGAGGAGTTGCAATATACCAAGGAGCTACGGCATTAACGCGAATGTTATCCTCTGCCCATTCAACAGCAAGATTTTTAACAAGCTGATTAATAGCAGCTTTTGTCATTGCATAAACAGCTCCGGTTCTTACAAATGTCATTCCTGCAACAGAACTCACAAAAACAATATTTCCCTGTTCGGATTTTTTTATTAAGGGATATAAAAGACGTGTCAGATGAAATGCAGAACCCAGATTTGTATCAAAAAGTTTCCGGAAAATCTCAAAATCAACATCTTTTGTATATTTACGTATGTTAGTACCAACATTATTTACAAGTAAATCTACATTTCCCCATTTGTTGTTCACAAATTCCGTAAAACTCAGCAAATCTCTTTCTTGGCTTAAATCGGCTGAAAAGTAACTGACGTTGCCAGCTAATTCTTTTGCCGAATTTTTAAGGTCAACTTCATTTCGGGCAACAATAATTACTTCTGCACCATTTTGAGCGAAAAATTGTGCTGTTGAATAACCAATCCCTTTTGAAGAGCCGGTTACAATTACTTTTTTATTTTTAAAATCTAACATATACAATTACGAATGTTGAATTACGAATTTAGAATTACGAATAATAAATTAAAAACTAACGAAGCGATTAAATGTATCGAAGTAAGTAATTATTGAATTAAGAATTAATTTAACGAAAAAAAGCTAATGAACAAACAAATTCAGAAATGACCAAAACGATTCACAAACAACATTCAAACAATTACTTATTATGTTCCTTATTAAACAAATTGTCAAAATTTTCTTCGGGAACTTCTTTTTTATTCTTTTTTTCTTCCTGCCACTCAGCCCACATTTTTTCGTACAAGTATTTAATTTCAAGCTTGCTTATCATATCAGCCCCTGTTTTAATTATTTTTGTAGTAACACCGCCTAAGAATAAAAGTAAAATTATTGCAATACCGTACGACAGAAAACTATCTGAAACAAAAAGTCCGTCTTTACTGTCTCCCACAATTTTTACACTTCTTGTAATGAGTTCAACCGTGTGTTTTAAAAACGGCACGTTAGATATATCCATAAAGATGTTGTAAACTATAATTACAATATTTATAGCAGCATATAAACCAACAAAAATTAAGATAAAACCAATTATTATCTTCACACTCAAAACATACTTAATTGCTGTTGAAATAAAATTAAATGAGTTATTTTCGTTTTTCATAACATTGATTTTTGGGTATAAATTTAGAAAAAAAAATTGATTTCACAAAAATAATATTTATATTCCATCCATTTATAAATATTTTACACAAATTCAAAAAAAAAATCAATGACAACATTAACTTCTTAAAATAAAACGTTAAATATTTTGTAACCAAATAAAAATAAAACTATGACCCAAAAAATCACTTTTTTCATAGCTGCTTTTATTCTGTTTTTAGGACTAAATATGTCGGCTCAAACACTTTATTTTTGCGAAGGCGTTGACAGCAACGGGTATCCTATAAACGACAGTGACACATTAGTTATTAGCTCCGACGGTGGATATTTTTATTTTCTAGTAAGATTGCCCAACGAAATTGGTTGTTCCATTGTCGAGTATGATATTTATATGGTAAATGATTACGGAGAAGAAATTTACAGCACAACAATAACACAAACCGATGTTGGGACAGACTGGAACTGGTTTTACAAACAAGTATCATTCTATGAGGAAGGCTATTATACAGTTTATGTTTACGACTGCTACGATGAAGAAATTGCTTATGCCGAAGTTTATATTCATTATTAATCCTTGCTCATTTTTTGACATTTAATAAAAATCTTGATAACTTTTATCAAAAGCTGTCAAGATTTTTTTTAGCTAAACATAGCTTACTTTTTATAATATTTTATGTTTCCATTTTTGTCAATTTACCCATAATACTAACCAATTTATATACATCACCGATATATCGTGGCAATCCTTTGAGCTAGCAATGCCTCGGTTCATATTAACACTAACTTCTTGTCCCAATAAATCGATGAAACAGCTCCCATTGTCTATAGCTCTTTCAAACAATTCGCCTAGACGTTGTATGAATAATTCAGGTAAAAAAACAAAAAAAGCCCAGACATTTCTGAAAGGACTTAATTTTGGATCCGGTCTGCCGGGAATCGAACCCGAGACACCATTAACACCCAAAGAGGTTTTTGAAGGACAAATACCAGATAAAAACAAATATAAACCCAATATCATATTAGCCAAACTACAAAAATTTGAGCAAAATAAACTAAACTTATGCTCAAACCACACTGTAATTGACTAAAATGATTAGAAAATAAGTAAAAACACCAAAATTTTCTATAAAAACAAAAAACGAATAGCCATTTTAATGTTATTCGTTTTGTGATTAAAAATATTTGTAT
>DYKL01000133.1 GCA_020722645.1 Acetofilamentum sp.
GTTTTTTCTTAGCTATCGCCTGTAAAACCTGAAAAGTTGTAAGTAAGTTCCGATGAATATAAAAAAACGGCAATAAATAATTGCCGTTTTTAATAGAAAAAACTTAGTTTTTGATTATTATTTGTGTCCAGAAGTCTGATTCAGACGATATTTTGAGTATATAAATGCCTTTATTGAAATTTTCCAAATCAATTTTTAATATGTCTTCATTCATTGTAGCTTCAAAAATTGTTTTACCGGTTAAATCAATTAATTCGATATAATTTGAAATCCGTGGCTTTTCTGTATGTTTTATTATTAAAAAATCATCTGTTGGATTTGGGTATATTAAGGTTCCGTTTTCGGATAAATCAGCAATTCCTACGTAAGTATTTACCAAAACATTAAAACTGCAAGTTGCTGTATTTCCGTCGTTGTCGGTAACTGTCCAAGTAATGGTAGTTGTGCCTTCGGGCAATTGTGCATTTGCAAGAGTTGAAGTGTTGTTAAAATCGTTTTCTACATTTGCAACTCCGCAATTATCATCAGTTGCAGTCGGGTCAAATTCTATGCCTAAAACTGTGTAGGAGTGAGAAGCATCGGCAGTAACTGTTTGATTTGCAACGCAAGTGATTGTCGGGTTTGTAACATCATCAATAACAATATTTTGCGTTTGTATTGATGTGTTTCCGTTGCCGTCGTCGTAAGTCCAAATGATTTGGGTTGATACTGTAATAGGCAAAGTAGCGTTGTGAGTTCCGGTAATTGAACCTGCACAATTATCGGTTGCAGTTGGTGCAGTCAAAGTAGTAACTTCACATTCTGCTGTTATGTTTGCAAGTGTTGCTACATTTGGAAAAGGTGCGGTTTCATCATCTATAATTACAGTTTGTTGTGCTGTTGTTGAATTTCCGTTTCCGTCTGCAAATGTCCAATTTATTGTGTATGTTCCTTGTGCGGTGTATTCTGTCGGGTCGGTGGTTGTTCCGGTTACTGAACCGGCACAATTATCGGTTGTTGTCGGAGCGGTTGCTGTTACTGAACATTCGCCGGTTAGGTTTGCCAAAGTTGGTGTTACAGGTGCGGTTACATCATCAACTATTACTGTTTGTTGTGCGGTTGTTGAATTTCCGTTTCCGTCTGCAAATGTCCAAGTTATTGTGTATGTTCCTTGTGCGGTGTATTCTGTCGGGTCGGTGGTTGTTCCGGTTACTGAACCGGCACAATTATCGGTTGTTGTCGGAGCGGATGCGATTACTGAGCATTCGCCTGTTAAATCCGGCAAAGTTGGTGTTTCGGGTGCCGCAAAATCCATACTGCAATCGCCTACAAAATTACTTGTACTATTTCCATTAGTTAATGCAAAATTATAGAGCGTTCCGTGAAAATTATTTACGGTCATATCTGCAACTGCGTCAATCAAAGTATTATCACCACCTGAAATGCCTCTGTTAAAATTGTAATATGCCACCAAATTAGCACTTGTGGGGTCAATTTCAGTGTTCATATTGTCTTGAATTTGTTGCTGAGTGCGTTCAGAGTTCCAAAAACGGACTTCGTCAATGTTTCCGCCGAAGTAATTACCATAGGCATTTGAACTTCCTATTCTAAGCAGTCTGTCATTTGGCAACATTGTTCCGGTTTGAGTTCCGATTAGTTGTCCATTAAGATACATTTTTAAAGTACCTGAATTATAAGTCATTGCAACATGATAGGCTTGATTGAGATTAATCGGAGCACTTATTATTGTCCAAGCTGAACCTGTGCCGATAATTGCCTTAATTTCATTGGTGTTGTATTCAATACAATATCCGCTTCTGCCGCCGTAAATACTTTCGTTAGTATGTTTTGAAATAACATTGCTTTGGTGGTCTGTCGTAACTTTAAACCATGCTTCAATAGTGAAAGGAGTTGTATTTAAATCGAAATTGCTTTCGTTGGGGATATAAACATAGTCATTAACACCGTCAAAAACTAATGTATTACCGTTAACGTGTGTGTTTATTTGAGTTGATAATGTATCGTTTGTGGCATTGTTATCGTGCTGTAAATCAACAAATACCTTTAAGGTATGAATATCTTCTAATGAAATATTGAGTGTTTGCGTAAAAGTATATTCCACTGTTGCATCTACATTAATATCCGGAGTAAACGTTTCGGTAACGGTATCGCCATTGCAGATATATGTGATATCAAAATCATCGGAAATAACAGCATCGCCGTTATTATAAACAGAAGCTTTCACTACGGTATTGCCAAAATCTTTAACCGGTTTTGCTATTCCTGTAACAGAAACATCAATTGAACCGCCGTATTCAAGTTCATAAGGAGCGTATAAATAGCGTTGTTCGGTTTCGGTTGCAATTTCTGTCAAGAGATAATATTTTGCACCGGTAGTAAAATCTCCCGACAAGTTAAAATTTAAACTTTGTGACGTAATGGTACTTCCTGTTGTTCCAACATTAACTTCCGAAAACAAAGTTTGTGTATTATTATAAGGATTTCTATCGCTATCAATTAAAGCCTTAATTGTTGCTGTGTTTGCATTTGTCCTGAACATAGTGTTCAATTGAATTGCCTCACCTTTATAAAATGTTGTTGTGCTCGCTTGGGTTAAAGCATTTCCATTCAAGGTGGCCTCAACGGTAAGGATATTAGGCCAAACGGCATTTGTCCAATCAATTGCGGTTCTTGCACCGGTTCCGCCGAGCAGTGCATTGTTATGGAAACCTGCAATAATGGCATCACCACTGTTCGGAACATCAGTGCTTTTGCGGTTACCCATAATTTGTCGGCTGTATTTGTAACCGGTATTTTCACCGGCATTTTCGTAAGTATTAAACCAGCCTCGCTCTGTTGTATTCATAGTTGCTTCGCCGTTTGAGGTTGGAGTTGCTAAATCAATGGTTCCGTGATACATAAGAATAATATTCAAGTGGTCGGAAAAATCGTAATTTGTTCCAAGAATATTGTAAGTATATCCGCTTTCGTTGTGATAACCACCCGGAAGTGAAGTCCACAAACGATTGTAAGCACCATTGATGTATTGACCTGTCGGGGCAGAAATGTTTTGATAATAGCAATCAGCAAAAAGTATATTTTCATACACATTAATTGACGCATCAATAGTTTGTCCGGGACCCAATGGCGGATTAGCGCCTTGTGGGTCGGCAGCAGTAAGCGGGTGTGGGTTGAGTGCTGTAACGTGTTCAACTTCAACGCCTTGCAAGCCAAGTAAACGGGCAATTTCAAAGACCATTCCGCCACCGCGGCTGTGTCCTATCAAGTGAATAGGTAATGAAGCAAGCGGAATTTCGCTGTTTTGACCATTATAAATCAAGGGAGCAACAGCAGCAGCAACTTCTTGTGCAGCAATGCCTGTTGTAAGATGATTTGCAACGGCAGTCCAATTAACCAAAACAATAATTTCGGCGTGATTCTGAGTTGCCAGACTAAATGTCCAATCGCTTAATGATGTAGATAAATTGCCTTCTGTTCCTGTAACAGTGATTGTTGCAATGTGCCCCACACCTCCGTTTCGGGCGATGATTGAATCAGCCATTACCTGCATCCAAGCGGGTTGAGAATCGTCGGGGTTCCAGCCGTGTACCAAAATTGTAACACCTGCACCTTGTTTTTCAAAAATTTGTGAAAAAATGCTAAATGTAGTAACAAACAATAAAACGGTAAGTAAATAAATTTTTTTCATATTTTTTTATTTTTTAATTATTTTAAAATGTGATATATTTTTATCAGTATTGATTTTCAAGAAGTAAATACCCGAAGGTTGTGATGAGATGTCGATATTTATTTGACCATTTGTTAAATAATTGAATTGTTGTATAGTTTTTCCGGTGATGTCGGTGATTTCGATGTTTTTAAAGTTGATAGGTTCGTTGAACCCTGTTAGGTTAATGATGCCGCTTGTAGGGTTCGGGTAGATTATTATATCTTTTTCAGAAGTAGTATTTATATTTTGAGCTTCGTCAATAATAAATTCATAAGGTAAATATAAAAATCTTTTTCTTGTACCGTCATTTATTTCGGAATAAATGTAGTATTTTTCACCAACGGTTAGACCTTCCACAGTCCAATTTTGAGATGAAGCTGTTATAGAATTTCCAGTTGCTGAAAGATTTTCGGTGGCGGCAGTTGCAGCATTGTTGTCGTTATAAGGATTTCTGTCAATATCAACATAAAAAGTAGCATCGCTTGCGTTTGCATTACTTCTGTAAGTGTAATTTATTTGTAAATTTGAACCAAGCGGGATGTTTTGTAAGCCGGCATCTAAAGTATCATCGTCATTTTTAACTATAGCAGTAATAACATTAGCCCAAACAGCATTAGTCCAAATATTTGCAACTCTATTACCTGCACCTCCTAATAGAGGGTCGTTGTGGTATCCGTAATTTATTTGGTCGCCACCGTTTACGGGTATTTCTTCGCTCAAACGATTACCCCATAAATTTCTGCTGTAAATAAAACCGGTATTTTCTCCGGTATTTTCAAAATCATTGAACCAAGCTCTTTCAGTTGTAGTCATAGTTGCTTCTCCGTTGTTTACAGGTGTAGCTAAATCAATTGTTCCGTGATAAGCAAGGATTATATTTAAGTGGTCGGAAAAATTATAATCAGTTCCCAAAATATTGTAGGTATATCCGCTTTCGTTATGATACCCACCCGGAAGTGAAGTCCAAAGTCGATTGTAAGCGTTAGTAAGATATTGACCAGTCGGAAATTCAATGTTTTGGTAATAACTATCAACGAATAAAATATTTTCAAAAAGTACAATAGAAGCATCAATAGTTTGTGGCGTACTTTGTGGGTCGGCAGAAGTTAAAGGATGTGGGTCGAGAGAAGTAACTTGTTCAACTTCAATTCCTTGCTGGCCGAGAAGTTTGGCAATTTGAAAAATTAAACCTCCGCCGCGACTATGTCCGATAAGATGAATCGGCAATTCAGCCAAAGCCGGTTTCCCGTTTTGAGACTCATAAATTTTGGGTGCAACCACAGCTGCAACGTCTTGAGCCGGAATGCGTGTTGTGAGATGATTAGCAACTGCTGTCCAATTTACGATTACTACAATTTCGCAATAATCTGTGCTTGAAAAATCAAAATCCCAATTTGTACAAGTTGCTGTTAAATTCCCAAGTGAGCCTGCAACAGTGATGTTTGCTATATGTCCGTTTCCACCGCTTCTTTCAATAATAGCTTCTGCCATTGGTTGTATCCAGCCGGGTTCACCGCCGCTTGGATTCCAGCCGTGAGTTATAATTGTAACGCCTGCACCTTGTTTTTCAAAAATTTGTGAAAAGCCGTTTAAAGCTAATACACAAAATAAAACTGTAAAAAGATACATTTTTTTCATAGTAATTAATTTTTATTGTTAATAAATGTAAATACTCTTATAGCTCCAAAAATATATTTGGACTCTGAAACAAATTGTAAATCAGTTGTATAATTTTTTAAAAGATTATTTTTAATATAGGTTTTAAAATTTTTGTAATGTTGTCCACCGACAAGAAATTCGACAAAGTAAGTGCCTGCTTTACCTAAAAAATTTGTTTTTTTATCGAAAACATAGTCGGTAAGGTAAATTTTTCCTGAATTTTTGACAATTCTTTTGGCTTCGTTCGATATTTTATAAGCTATTTCGGGTTGAGTTTCGTGCAGAATAAAACTAAGGATAGCGACATCAAAAAAATTATCGGGGAAATTAGTATTTGAAGCATCTTGTTTAAGGCAGATATTTGTTTTTGTTTTTTTTGAAGCAACCGATAGCATATTGTCAGAAATATCAATGCCTACAATATTTGTATTCACGGATTTTTTTAAATATTTAATTTGATTTGCAGTACCACAGCACATATCAATTAAATTTTGCGGATTATTATTTTTAACTTCTGCCGCAATTTTTTTTCTGATTGGGTGTAAAAACGGGAAAAATATAAAATCGTAAATTTTACTGAAAAACAAGTTGTAATTATTTTTTGTCTCTTTATTCATTAATATTTTATTATGAACTGTTACGAAATAACATTGTTATTTATGTTTTATAAAAACTGACAATTAGCTATTTACTTTATAACTTTGAAAACTTAATAACTTTACAAACTCTTAGTAATTATGCAAGTAATTTATTTATTTTTTTTATATATTCAGATTTGTCCGAAAAAGTAAAAATCGTATCATCAAAACTATTAAAATTAATTTTATAAATATTTTCGGGTTTTTTGATATTTGAAATGAGCATTATTTTTATATTATTATTTTTAGATTTTAAATTTTCAATAATATTTTGTTTTTTTTTTGTATTAAAATCATAATGTAATAAAATTAAATCACAACAAATTTGAGTGTCATAACTTATATCTTCAATTAAATCAATAGAGTAATTGTCTTCTTGTTCGAGAACAGTTAATAATCCTGATGCAAACACATTATTTTTTGAAACAAGCAAAATTTTATACATAAAACACCAATTGAATTTTATGCAAAAATACGGAAGAGTAAATTATCAGGTAAGAATGTAAACTTGTATTTTGAATAAGGGAAAACCCTTATTTTATGGAAAAAAAATCATTTTTAACAGCCCAAACAATTAATTCGGCAGCATTACGAACAGCAGCTTTCTGAAAAAGATTAGTACGATGAGTTTCTACTGTTTTGAGGCTTATAAAAAGTTCGTCGGCAATTTCTTTTGAAGTGAGACCGTTGCAAATTTTTTGCAGGATTTCAAATTCACGGTTTGTTAGCTGATTTAAAAGCAGTTGTTTATTGTTTTGAAAAGCCATTTTTTGCAAAATCTGACGGCTGAAAAATGTTACGCCTGAAATAACTGAATTAATAGCATTGTTTAGTTCAATTTTATCGGCACTTTTTAGAATAAACCCTTTTGCACCTGCGTTAATCATTAAATTGAAGTTGTTTAAATCCGAAAACATTGTTAAAGCAATTATTTTCAGATCATTGTGTTTTTTTATTCCGACTTTTGCGGTTTCAATACCATTAATTTGCGGCATTTGAATATCCATTAGAACAATGTCCGGCTTTTGTTTGTCAAGAAAATCCAAAAAGTTATATCCGTTGTCAGTGTCGAAAATGACTTCAAACCCCTCAATTTGATTTAGAACAAGTTTTATTCCTTCTCTGAAAAGTTCGTGGTCGTCAATTATTGCAATTTTAGTTTTTTCCATTTTTGTAGGGTAAAAAAACAGTTATTTTGAAACCATTGTTGTTTTCTGTAATTATTTCTGAAGAACCGTTTTCCGAATTGATTCTGTTTTCGATGCTTTTTAAACCAATACCTTTATCTTTTAATTTTAACAAATCAAAACCTTTGCCATTGTCAGAATAAACTAACTTTAATAAATTATCTTCTATTTTGATAATCAATATAATCTGAGAGGCGTTAGCATGTTTTAAAGTATTGTTAATCAGTTCAATAATGATTCGGTAAATTGTCAAAGCTGTTCTAAACTCTAAATTTTCAAGATTGTCAAAATCTAATTGAAATTCGATATTTTGCTTTATTTTAATATCGCTGATAAAATTATTCACAGCAAAAAATAATCCTTTAGATTCCAGAATATAAGGGCTGATATTATGCGAAATTCTCGAAACATCATTAACTGCATCGTTAATTATTTGTTTAAGACGGGTTTTAATTTTTTCTTTTTCATTATCAGGGGCATCAATATACGCCTGAAAATAGAGATTTATTGCAGATAAAACAGGACCTAGACTGTCGTGCAAATCAGAAGCAATACGTTTACGCTCGCTTTCTTCTGTAGAAATAATAGCTTCAAGCATTTTTTGTTTAATAGCTTCCTTTTCTTTTTCCTCATTTTTTAGTGAAATATTTAATTTTTCGAGTTCAATAGCCTTGTCTTCAATAGTTTTAAAATTTGTGTTTATAGTTGAAATAAATAAATTAAGAATGTAATAGATTTGAAAACCTATAAGCAGAAAATGTAAAATTCTAATCGAAACACACGAAAACTGACAGTTTTCAAAGCCGTAATAAATAGGAATATATTCATTATTAGTCATCATCAAAATACCGGTAATTAAAATAAAAATGAATGCTGCAATAAAAATAAAAAAAGCATGTTTTTTTGAAGATGTCAGCAAAGTATAAATAATTGCAAGAACAAACTATAAACTTGCCAAATCTATAAGCCCCAGCAATAAGTTAAATAAACCGCTGAAAAACAGAATTATTACAAAAAATAATGAAGAAAATTTACATTCAATTTTTTTTCTGAAAAATGCCAGTATAATTACTAATAATCCCAAAATTATAGGCATTAATCTAATAATTTGACGTTCACTGTTGCGAATTGCAAAAAAGACAACAATATTGAGTGGAATTGAAAAAACAGCAATGTAATTTATGCTTGTTTTTAGAATTTTTGATGTTAAATTATCGCTCATAAATTATATACCGAATGCAAATATAAAAAAAAACGACAATTTTATGTTGTCGGATTCAGATAAAAAATAATACACATCAAATTTTGGCTATTTTTAAAGATAAAAAGCAATATGATTTTCTGAAAAAATATTTTCAGGTTTTGTACTTAATTTTTCAAAATAAAAAATATCTTTGACTCAAATTCAAAAAATTATTGACTATGAAAAAAATTCTTTTTTTATCAGTATTATTTGCTTTTTTTATTAGCTGTAAAAACAACAATGAATCGGAAAATGTAACAGAAGAGCAAGATAATCAGACAACTGAAATATCAAATGATAAGAAAATAGAAGTAGATTTTGAAATGATTTCAGATGAAACACCCATGAGAACCTTAAAGTTCTCACACCAATAGAATGAAAATA
>DYKL01000134.1 GCA_020722645.1 Acetofilamentum sp.
CAGGTGTTTTCACCTGCAACCACTTACGAAAAAACTTGCGGATTTAAGGTAATATTATAACTTTTAAGCTCTTAATTTTTTTACTTCTTCGATAAGTTCGGGTAAAATTTTGTGAACATCACCTATAATTCCGTAATCAGCTGCTTCGAAAATTGGAGCTTCTTTATCGCTGTTGATTGCAACTATGCATTTTGAGTTACTTACGCCTCCTAAGTGCTGAATTGCTCCGGATATTCCCAACGCAAAGTAAACGTTCGGGGCAATGATTTTGCCGGTTTGACCTACGTGCTCTGCGTGAGGTCTCCATCCTTCGTCTGAAACTGGTCTTGAACAGGCTGTTGCTGCTCCTAAAACTTCTGCTAATTGTTCAAGCGGTGCCCAATTATCAGGGCTTTTCATTCCTCTGCCTCCTGAAACAACTATTTCTGCATCTGTTAAAAGTACTTTTCCGGTTGCTCTTTGTTTGTCAATTATTTTTATTGATGGAGTTGCTATTTCAATGTTTAATTCTTCAACTGTTGTTTGAACAGAGTTTTCGTGAACACCATAAGAATTTTGGAATAGGGTTAAAACTTTTACTTCGCTGTTAATTTTTATATCAGCATAGGCTTTACCTGTGAATACAGGTTTTGAAATAATAAAAGGTACAACTGATTTCGGTAAATGAGAAACACCTGAAACGACTGCTGCTTTAAATTTGCCTGCTAATCTTGGTGCAAGTGCTTTTCCTTCGTTATTATGTGCAAAAACAAATACTTTTGCCCCAAAATTTTCTGCAACTTGTGAAATCAGTTTTGAATAAATTTTATTGTCAAAAACATCAAGTTTTGAATCATTTACAGATACAACTTTTGCAGCTCCGTATTTGCCTAATGTTTTCAGTTCATCTTGGCTGACATTACCGACAGAAAGAGCAACTGCTTCTGTGCTTAATTGTTTGGCGAGGGCTACGCCGTAAGAAACTAATTCATAGCTCAGTTTCTTAAATTTCCCGTCCCAATTTTGTGTATATATTAAAACCATTTTTTTAAATTTTATTTGTTAATAGTTAAAAGTAAACAGTGCATTGTTAATAGCTTTTTGTTTATAATTACTTGTTTATAACTTTAAGAACTTTTAGACCCTTTCAGGGCAAGCTTTAAGAACTTTATAAACTGATAAACTTATATTGCTTTTGCTTCGTTATGCAATAAATTAATCAATTCGCCGGCACTTTGAACAAGTTTAACCGGCGGTTTTGGTTTCGGCATTTCATAAGCAATTATTTCTGAAACACAATCAACAGCCACACCTTCAACAGCCGCCAAAGGTTTTGTCTTTGCTGTCATAATACCGCGCATATTAGGGATTCTTGGAACGATTGCAATACCTTTCTGAACAATTGCAACCAAAGGAGCAGCAACGCTTAATAATTCATAGCCACCGTCAATATCTCTTTTAATTTTGAATTTATCACCATCAAGTTCAACGCCTGAAACAGCAGAAACAGATTGCATGTCTAATAATTCTGCAAGCATACCGCCAATTGAAACTCCGTTGAAATCACTAGATTCAATCCCTGCAAAAATCAGGTCAAAGCCTTTATCTTTAACTGCTTCTGCTATTTGGTATGCAACACCGTAAGCATCTTTTGGAAGGGAGTTGACTCTGATTGCGTTATCAGCACCAATAGCCAATGCTTTACGGATTGTTGGCTCGGTTTCGGCTTGACCAACGTTTACAACCGTAACATTATCAATTTTTCCGGCAGAACTTTCTTTTAATTCTAATGCACGTGTCAAAGCTAACTCGTCCCAAGGATTAATTATCCATTGAACGCCGGTTTTGTCAAACTGATTACCACCTACAAACTTTATTTTTGTAGTTGTATCAGGTACGTGACTTATACAAACTAAAATTTTCATCTGTTAGTTTTTTATAGTTATTAAATATATTGTTTTAAAATCTGTAAATTATTTTCAAAAATAAAAACAAAAGTTGACAGACCAAAAAAAAAATTAAAATATTGAAATTAATTCGTTTAAATAGAGTTAGTTCATAAAGTTTATAAAGTTGAAAGCCTGCCCTGTAAGGGTCAATAAAGTATTAGCATCTGATTTTCAAAAAATTAACTTAGAAAACTTTAAAAACTTGCCACTTTATAAACAGACACTAAATAGAAGTTTTTTGAAGTTGAATAATATTAATTCGCATTAAGAGTTAAAGTTTAACTGGCAGGTGGAAAACATCTGCCAGAGGCAATTTGCATCAATCAGGTGCCTGTCCTGAAAGGATATAAACCTGATTTAAAATAGAAAATAACAAGTTAATTTTCAACTTTATTTTTTCAACCCTTAAATCGCATTATTATGTAACCAAATTACAATGTTTTTAAATCAGAGTATTTTTGTAAAATTTATTTCTCATAGTTTTTTTCATATTTTTTGAGCCATTCAGCCAATCTTTCCCAAAAGAATTTTTATTAATTTTCTTGTACTCCCATATTTTTAGCGTAAAGAATGTAATTAAATTTTTTTTAACAAAATAAATTTGTATTTTTGTTTTTATATAACATATCTTTGTCTCGAATATTTTTTAAAAAAAGTCGAAAATTTTGGTTAGATTAGATGAAATACGAAATCGCATTTTAGATGTAGCTCAAAAGGTTTTTAGTCACTTTGGTTTTGATAAAACGACTATGGAGCTGATTGCAAAAGAATCAAACAAAGGCAAAAGTACATTATATTATTATTTCAGAAACAAAGAAGAACTTTATGCCGCTGTAATAGAAAGAGAAGCTAATAAAATAATGAACGAACTTATGAAAGTTATCAATTCTGATGACAGTACCAAAAATTTGTTGTATAAATATTCAAAAAAACGTTTTGAACTAGTACAAAGTGTTGTAACTTATTATGATTTCGTAAAAGATGAGTATTTGAAATACTATCCGTTCATTGAAAAACACAGGAAAAAACACGATGAATTTGAGATTTATGCAATGAAACAAATACTTTTGAAAGGTATTCAGCGAGATGAACTAAACATTACCGAAGAGCAGGTTGATGATGTTGCAATAGGCATAGGTGCGGCTATTAAAGGATTAGAATTACCCTTATTAATCGAAAGCACTAATAATACAATTGAACGAAAAATTGCCATTCTGCTTGATTTGTTCTTATACGGTCTGCTGAAAAATAAAGACTAATTTTTTTGTATTTGGTTCGACTAAAATACTAAAATAGTCGAATATTTTAAAAATATATTTTTTTTGTTTTCTTTTCGACTAAAAAACTAAAATAGTCGAAAAGTTAGTAAATTGTTCAATAAATTTTATAACTCGACAAACTCGACAACTCAATAAACTCGACTTCGACTAAGCTCAGTCTGACAAAAACTATAACTTGATAACTCGATAAAAGGCGTCAGCCAACAATTTAACAATTTAACAATGAAATAATTCAACAACTCAATAAACTGTAAATATGAGAGAAAAATTATCACAAGGAATGCTAAAATTGGCGGAATTAATTTTAAAACTAAAAATTCCGATAGTAATATTTGTTGTATTACTGACTGTATTTTTTACATACAAAGCAAAAGATTTCGGTATTGATTCGGATATTTCCAGCTCTTTGCCCGACTCTGACTACGACACTAAACTATACAAAGAAATCGGCGATAAGTACGAAGGGAACTCTGCTGCAATGATTATTTTTGAAACTGATAATATTTTTAAACCCGAAGTAATCAAACAAATTGCTCAAATTACTGATTCTGCTTCATACATTGCCGGTGTCAGCTATGTTACAAGCATTACCAATATTATTGACATTAAAAGTTCGGAATGGGGAACTGAAATAGGAAAACTTGTCGATTCTTATGATTTACCAGATACTCAACTGGAAATAAATTCTTTGCGGAACCGAATTTTTGAAAAAGAAATGTACAGAGGAGTAATTGTTACCGAAGACAGTACGGCTGCCGTTATTGTTGCTACTCTAATGCCTGATACCGACCAAGATTCGATTATTGAGCAAATGAAACTTAAAGTCAATGCCATAAAACCGGACGGCAAAATTTATTATTCAGGAATTCCTTTTATGATGAAAGATGTACAAAGTATCATTTTGAGAGATTTGGTTACTTTGTTGCCGATTACCGCTATTATTATTATACTTATTCTTTTTCTCGGTTTCCGCTCTTGGAGAGGTGTTATTTTGCCGGTTCTTACTGTTATGATTTCAATAATCTGGACTATCGGGCTGATGACTTGGCTGGGCGTAAAACTAACTTTAATCAGCGATGCCATTCCGATTATACTTTTTGCTTTGGGTAGTGCTTATTCAATTCACGTTTTGAACAGAATAAATCAAACTGCTGATAAAGACCGTGTTAAAGCATTGGTTCAATCAATTGCATATATTATTATTCCAATATTTTTAGCATTTATTACTACTGCAATGGGCTTTGTTTCCTTTATTTTCGGCTCTTATCTGACGATGATTAAAGAATTCGGTATTTTTACAGCAGTGGGTATAACTATTGCTTTTTTGTTGTCAGTTACATTTACGCCATCTTTAATTGCATTGGTAAAGAGCAACAAAAATGATAATACAAAAACCGAAAAAAATCAAATTGCTTCCAAATTTCTTAAACCTTTGTCTGAAAAAGTGATGCTGCACCCAAAAAGAATAGTGATGGCTTGGATAATTTTGGCTGTTGTGGGTGCGGTCGGGACAATTTTTATAGAAAGAAAAGTTGATATTGTGAGCTATTTTAAAAAGACGAGTGATACGAGAATAGCACAGAATTTGGCAGATGCGAAACTAGGTGGTTCATCTCCGATTTATTTTTTATTTAGAGGTGATGTTCAATCGCCTGAATTTCTTCAATTTATGAAACAAACTCAGGATTATTTGAAACAAAATTGTGAGTATGTTGAATATACTATGTCTGTTGCTGATTTAGTAGCTCAAATGAACGAGGCTATGGGCGAAGGTAACAAAATACCCGAAGAAAGAGACAAAATTGAACAGCTTTGGATGTTAATCGAAAGTGAAGACATTATGCCTCAATTAGTTAATTATGATTTAACAGAAGCTATAATTCAAGGGCGGTTTGCATCTTTAGACAGCAGAGATACAAGAGAATTTGTTGAAGATATTAAGGTTTATTTGGCTGAAAATCAGCATGATAACATCAAAGTTGAGTTTACGGGAATGCCGTCAATTTATAATAAAATTGATACCAGCTTGATTAACAGTCAGTTTTCCAGTCTTGTACTTGCTGTATTTTTTATGCTGCTAATTGTTTCTTTGACTTTGTGGTCTTTTAAAGATGGCTTGTTATCATTGATTCCATTGTTACTGACAATTTTGATTTCATTCGGATTTATGGGTTTTACAGGAATTCCGCTTGATATTGCTACCGTTCTTGTTGCAAGTGTTACGCTTGGTGTTGGTATTGACTACGCAATTCATATTGTCAGCCATTACAGGAATTATCTTGATGAAACAAAAGATATAAAAACTGCTGTCAGTCAGTCAATTTTAGTGAGCGGAAATGCAATATTTATAAATGTTCTTGCAGTAGCATTTGGTTTTTTGGTGTTTTTACTCTCAAATTTAGTTCCATTAGGACATTTTGGGTTGTTAATGGCTCTAAGTATGATCGTGTCAGGCTTAGCCGCAGTAACTCTGCTGCCAGCATTGATTATTCTTTTAAATAAGAAAAAATAAATTCTCCGGTGGGGCTAAATATTTGTAAAATTTATAAACTATTAAAAAAATATGATTATGAAAACAAAAATTTTAATTCTAACAGTTTTATTTTTTGGAGTTTTTTCAATGACAAAAGCTCAAACAGCTTCGGAAATTCTTGATAAAGCCGATAATGTCATTACAACAAGTGATGATATTACACAAAACGTTGAAATTACTTTGATAGATAAAAATAAAAATCAACAGACCAGAACTGCGGTTTTGATGCAAAAAGGCGAAGATAAACGTTTATTTGAATTTACTAGCCCATCATCATACGAAGGTGTAAGTTTTTTGTCTCTGCCCGATGATGTTATGTATTTGTATATGCCTTCTTATGGTAAGGAAAGACGAATTGCATCGAGTGTTAAAAATCAGAAATTTGCCGGAACAGATATGTCTTACGATGATATGGCTGCCAAAAGTTATAATGATAACTATACTCCAACAATTAAAAGCTCTGATGCAACAAGTTGGGTGCTTGAATTGATACCAAAAACAGCCGGTGAATATTCAAAAGTTCTCCTTACAATACGCAAAATTGACTATATTCCTCTTAAAGCTGAATTTTTTGACAAAGCTAACAACAAAATCAAAGTTTCTGAATTTGAATTTGCAAAACAAGGTAATTTTTGGTATGTCAAAACATTGACTGTCAAAGATTTAAAAACTAATCACACTACTATTATGAAATCATCTGATGTAAAATTTAATCAGGGTTTAAGCGATGATATTTTTACTGTCAGAAATTTAACAATGTAGTGTTTTGATTATTAAATTTCTATGGTAGTTTTAAAAATCTAAAAATTGATAATATGAAAAAGATACTTTTTTTGGTAACAATATTATTTTTATCACTTTCCATTTTTGCACAGGAAGAAGATAAAACAAAAATCAGTGGTGAATTTATTACTGACCAGAGATTATTGCTTGACGACGATTATCCATGGGTTTGGAACGAAAACAGATTATCGCTTCAATGTGATAAAAAAATATCAGGTTCGTCAAAGTTTCATAGTGATGTTTGGTTCAGAAATATGGGTTTACCTGAGTTTTATTCGATGAGTAATTTGTATAATAAAACACAAATTGACCCTTTTAACATTGAAATTCGTGAAGCATATATGCAAACAAGCGGATTTATTCTGAAAAACCTTGATTTTACAGTCGGAAGACAGTTTATAGGCTGGGGGACTGCCGATAAAATAAATCCTACAAATAATTTTGATGCTTATGATTTCGAAGATTTGCTTGATTTCGGCAGGCGAAGAGCTTCTGATGCTCTGAAATTGACATATTACATCAACAATTATTTTTCTGTCGAAGGTGTCCTTGTACCGATTTATCGCCCTGCAAATCTGCCTGTAGGTATATATTCAGATGCCTTGTATCAGAATTTTTTTCAATCTGATATGTTGAATATTATAGCATTAAGCGATAGTCTGATTTTACCTGAAAATAAATTTAAAGAGAATTTTTCATCGGGTGTAAGTTTTAAAGGCTTTTTGGCAGGTTTTGATTTTTCTGTAAGTTACGTTTACGGACGTGATTTTTTGCCGCAGCCGCAAACTGTTGATATTTACCCTGTTGATGCTCTCGGAAATGCAATTATCAAAACTGAACTTTATTATCCGAGAAATAATATTTTCGGCTTTGATTTAGCCGGTGAGATAAAATGTGTTGGCGTTTGGACTGAAATTTCTATGGTTATGCCTGCTGATGATGTCATTTTAACTTCTAATTTGCATACTGTAAATCCTATGACTTATGAACCAATGATTATAACTGCCGACAGCATAATACTCGAAAAAAATAAGCTGTATTTTAAATATGTTGTTGGTGCAGATTATAGTTTTAATCACGGATTTTATGCAAATATTCAGTATTTACACGGTTTTTTACACGAAAGAGGCAACGAAGAACTGAACGATTACTTTTTTATCAGATTGGATAAAAGTTTATTTTACGATAAGTTGAAAATTTCACCTGTTTCAGGTGCTTTTATAATTTCAGATTACAGCGATTTGGAAAATAATTACGCATTAGTTTATTATCCCGAAATTTCTTATAAACCAACTGATAATTTTGAGTTAATTCTTGCGGCAACAATTATGGAAGGCAAAGGTGATAATATGTTCGCCCATTTAAAATCTTTCGATACTTTCATTTTTAAAGCTAAATATCATTTTTAATAATTATACAAAATCACTGTCAATTTTTTTATACAGCTAAATCAGATTTGAAATCTTAATTCATATAGTTGATTGATTTATAATGATTTCGGACAATAATGATTGCAAATCCAAAAAAGCGAAAGTTAATTGATTTATAATGTATTCGGTTTTAAAATCCAAAAAAGCGAGAAAATATTTTTAAAATAAACAACTATGAAAACTTTATTTTTAATAATTACAATAATTTTTTCCGGATTTATTCTCAAATCGCAAAGTTGGGAGTTGAAAAAATCAACTGACGGAATTTCAGTTTACACCAGAAAGACTGATGAATCAGGGATTTGCGAGTTTAAAGCAACTACAAAAATTGATGCAGAAGTCGATGAAATTTACAAAATTGTTACAGATGCTTCTAATTACAACACTTGGGTTGACCAGATTTCTTATTCAAAATTTGTTTCAAAAGGTACTAATATATTTACAGTTTATTATCAAATCAAACTTCCGGTTGGGTTTAAAAATCGTGATATAGTAATTGAAAATAAGGTAGTTACAAACACAGCCGATAAAATCAAAATCGAATTAAAATCAACACCCACAGCATACCCCGAACAAAAATCTTATACAAGAATTACAGACGCCTATGGCTATTGGCTGATACAAAAATCGGGCAATCAGACAGAAGTAACTTATCAATTCTACTCCGACCCGAAAGGAATTTTTCCTGCGTGGTTAATAAATTCTTTCATCGTTGACGGTCCATTCAAAAGTCTGAAAAACCTGAAACAAAAATTTTGAATGATGAATACCGAATAATGAATAAAGCAATGAAACAATGAAACAATGAAACAATGAAACAATGAAACAATGAAACAATGAA
>DYKL01000625.1 GCA_020722645.1 Acetofilamentum sp.
TTTATTTGAAAATTGCTTTGATTTTTCTTTTCCTGCATTTCCCATTTTATTTCTTAAATTTTTATCTTTTAGTAATATTAAAATTTTTTCTGCAAATGTCCCAATATCTCCATATTCAACCAAAAATCCTGTTTTATTATTATCAACAACATAAGGAATTCCACCAATATCTGAAGCAACAACTGGTTTTCCACATGCTTCTGCTTCAGCCACAGCAATTCCAAAAGATTCTTCAAGAGACGGAAAAACAAATACACAACATTCAGAAAATTCTTTTTTAACTTCTTTGTCACTTAATGCTCCTTTAAAAACAACAACATTTGCTAAGTTGTGTTTTTTAACATAGTCAATTAAGGAATTGTAATATCCTTTTTCTCTTATTCGTCCAACAATGTGCAACCTAACATCAGGAATTTTAATTTTTATTATTTCAATTACTTTAAGTAAATTTAGTAATCCTTTTCTCGGCTCAATACCGCCGACAAAAAGTAAGCGGTTTTCAACTTCTGTGTTTTCAACTTCAAAAAATTTATCTCTGACACCATTTAGGATCACGCGAATTTCTCCGTTGCAAAACGGCTCAATCTTTTCTTTGACATAAGAGCTAACAACGGTTAAAATTTTTGCGTGTTCAAAAACATATTGTTCCATTGATAAAGCAACTCTGCGCCTTATCATATCAAGCAATCCTGATCGTATTTTTGGATCGTATTCCTCTCTTGCAATACCGTGAACAGTTACGATATTTGGAAAACCACTTTTTAATGCATAATATCCATAACCAACCATGTGTGCATGCACAACATCTGGTTTTATTTCCTTAATTTTTTTTATTATTTTATATTGATCAATTGTCCAAACGGTAATAAATCTCGGCAGTGGGGGCGATGCAAGATGGTGAATTGTTACGCCGTCTTCATGTTTTGTTATATCTTTCCACATTATGTGTGTTGCTACAACATGAAGTTCAACATCTGGGTACTTTTTCAATTCATCTACTAATCCAATTATGCACGTCTCAACACCACCTCTTATTTTTTCAAGATTTAATGGGTACTGCCCTAAAAGGATCACCTTCATTTTAATTTATTACTTTTTCATAAATTTTAATTGTTTCTTTTGCGATCTCATCAGACGAAAATTTTTTAGCGTAATTCAAAATATATTTTTCATCCCATTTTCTATCTAAAGCCATTAAAATATTCTCTGCTAATTTATCAGGATTTTTTGGTTCTACCAAATAACCTAAATTTTCATTCATAATAATATCCTCGCTGCCCCCGTTTTGTGTAGCAACAACAGGTTTTCCGCAAGCCATTGCTTCAATCTGGACAATACC
>DYKL01000626.1 GCA_020722645.1 Acetofilamentum sp.
AGTTGAAATTCTACTGGCAGGTGTAGATCCTTTCAGGACAGGCACCTGCCAGAGGCAAATTGCCTCAATCATGTGTTTTCACCTGATTGCAAATATATACTGAACAAGTTGATATTCAACATCATTTTTAACTCTTAATTCGCATTAGAAATAAATAATTTGATAATCTGTTAATTAGCTAATAATTAGCTAATTAGCAAATTACTGATTGTTTCTTATTCTATTGAAGGGTGAATTTTTCTGTTAACTGTTTTAATATTAAGATGTTGCATAGAATTTGTCGAACTATTTAAGATTTAAAATTTATTAACATATAAAAAGATGAAACAGTTTTTTTTATTTACATTATTAATTGTTGTTGTTTTAGCTTGCAATAATTCAGATGTAGCTAAAACAGAGGTAAAAGAAGGTGATACAACCACAGTTGAATTTGAAAACACAGTTTTTGACTTTGGAACCGTTATTCAAGGTGAAAAAGTCAGTTATACATTCAAATTCAAAAATACAGGCGATAAACCTTTGGTTGTTTCAGATGTTACAACTTCTTGCGGTTGTACAGTGGCTTCTTATTCAAAAGAACCTCTGAGTCCTGGCTCAGAAGGTTACATCAAAATAACATTTGATACATCAGGCAGAAAAAACAATCAACATAAAATTATTACTGTAACAAGTAATACAAAACCAAACAAAACCGAATTATCAATAAAAGGTGTAGTAAATCAAATGTGATAAATAAATATAAACAAATTAAAACAAATTGAAATGGATTTTTTAAACTTTATTTTATTAGACGGTGATACAGGAACAACCGGTCAGCCACAACAATCAGGTGCAATTATGTGGATAATGCTTGGACTTTTAATGATCGTTTTTTATTTTTTTATGATACGTCCTCAAAGCAAAAAACAAAAAGAGCTGAAAAATTTTCGTGAATCCTTAACAGAAGGAACAAAGGTTGTTACTATTGGCGGTATTCACGGCAAAATAGCTCAAATAAAAGATAATATCATTTTATTGGAAATTGCTGAAAATGTAAGAATTAAAATTGATAAAAATAGCATTGTTCAGGATACAACAAACCTAGAACAAAATCAAAATTTACAAAGTAAATAATTTTGGGTTGGTTTAAACCTGTTGATTTGCCGGTCAGGACACCGACAAGTGAATGTATTACTGCTATTTAAGTTGTCCACACCAGAAATTTTAATGTTTTTACCCCAAGACCTAATTTTTGAAAAACTGTTTTTTAAAGTTAAAACTGTAAACACAATTTTACAACGGAAGTTCACCGACTAAATTTGGGTCTATTGCAGTAATATCAAGTGATGCA
>DYKL01000627.1 GCA_020722645.1 Acetofilamentum sp.
TTTCAATTATTTACCAATTTGTTACTCGCATAAACATAATTCGCTGAATATTAACCAATTACTATGAAATATGACGAACTATTGTTTGTAATAGAATGAGGAATTGATAATGTTAATTTAACCCATTGAGGTGCAAAATCTCCTGAATTCCAACCTGATGAGTTATCTCCATCTATAACTCTACTGCATTCATAACCGGCAGCATATTCTTTACTACAAGAACATTTTTCAACGTCTAATTGTGCTTTTGAAACAAAGCCGAATAGCATAACTGCAACTAAACCTGAATTATTCATATAATTACTTACGTGAAGTCGCTTCGCTAGTTCAGGAGTTATAAAGTTAAAAGTTTAAAGTTCATAAAGTTACAGGATTTTGTGGTTTTTAATTTAGCCCAAATTTGGGCTAATAAATATTAGAAAAAAATCGAAATAAGCTTTTGACTTTCAACTTTTAGCCCCTTTCAGGGCAAGCATTTCAACTCCACATTATTTATGAACCGAGCTTGCGAGCTCAACGAAGTTAATAATGTGGGTTAGGTTATTCAGTTTTAATAATTCAACAACCCAAAAGGAATGAAAGAAGAATTTAAAACAAAATCAAAGTATGTACCAGTAAGAAAGGGTACATTTACCTGTGATTGAATAACAAGAGCCGTATGAAATGAGACTTTCACTGCCTGTCCCGATTTATCTGGATACGGTTCTGTGAGAGGCTTAGGGTGAAATTCCCTTTGCCTACTCGACCTTGCAGCTCTTTCCTTTTTCGACAAACATAGGTGCAAGTTTAGATAAACATCAATTATTGAAGCCACACTGTTCAGAATTTACAATCCCGAACTTTTAAAATTTTTGTATATAAAAATATCATATTTACAAAACAAAAAGCAACTCCCTCAAAAAAACCGGAGTTGCTTTTTTAGTTTTTTCACATAAAATATTTTATTTTTGCTTATATTTGCAAAAAACAAAACATTATGGAATTAACGATAAATATACCAGATGATATAAAAACATTTTATTCTGAAGAACAAATTGTTAAATTGATAGAAAAATTTATACAAAATAATTTTTCAACTACTAATAAAAAAAATGCACTTGACGATTTATATTTGCTAAAAGGTATTTTGCCCGAAGATACAAAAACAAATGAGACTGATTTACATTTACAACCGTAATTTATGAGCCAATATTTTTTTGACAGTAGTGTTATAATAGAATTTGCTAAAAACAATCATTTAGCAGTTAGCATTGTAGAAAAATTAAATAAAAAAGAAGGCTCTTTTATGAAAAATTGTTGGTAAAATTTGACATTTTTGGCATAAA
>DYKL01000135.1 GCA_020722645.1 Acetofilamentum sp.
TCTTTATGGAATGATGTTTTTGAATATTTAAAAAAAAGTATAACTTTGTAACACATTTTAAAAATACAGAAATGGAAAAAGAAGAAACCTTTGTATTTGATGAGAAAAAAAAGAGCGATTACATAATCAAATTAGGAGATAAATGTCCATATTGGATGTTCCTTATACCTTTTTTCTTGTCAATAATTTTTATAATTATCATTTTATTTGTTCACTATATTTAATTAAAAAAGATGAATAAAAAGTTACAAATCTTCATAATATTGTCTTGCTTCAGCCTATCGGTTTTTGGGCAGGAACTTAAAATTGACAAAAATAAATATTCTACCGAAGAACTGGTAAAAGAAGTACTGATAACCGGTTCTGTAATAATTAAAAATATTGAATACACCGGTAATGATGATGCCGTAGGATATTTCTTCGAGGGAGACCCGTCTGTTTGTTTTGAAAGAGGGATAATACTTGCAACCGGTGATGTTGATAATGCATCGGGACCAAATAATTCTCCTGATACAAAAACAGAATTTAACTCAAACGGAGATTCTGATTTGCAAAAACTAATCAAGAATTATCAGACATTTGACGCATCTGTGTTGGAATTTGATTTTAAACCTTCGTCAGATACGGTAAGATTTGAATATATCTTTGCATCTGAAGAATGGCCTGAATATGTAGATCAAGGTTTCAACGACATTTTTGCATTTTTTCTGAGCGGAAAAAATCCGGCAGGAGGTAAATACAAAAATCTGAACATAGCTTTAATTCCGGGCACTAATACACCTGTCAGCATAGATAATATCAATTCAAACAAAAACAGTCAGTATTACTACGACAATTCAGATGGTGAAACAATAGAATATGACGGTCTGACTGTCCCGCTTATTGCTCAGGCAGTAGTTGTACCGGGCGAAACATATCACATAAAACTTGTAATTTGTGATGTTGGCGACTCTGATTTTGATTCGGGCGTTTTCTTAAAAGCAACTAGTTTTTTCGGTGGCTCATCAATGTCTTACTTCAATAACTGCTTTGGCGACGAAACAAAATTTGAGCTTTCAAATTCCGAATTTATTGAATCGGTAGAGTGGGATTTCGGTGATCCTGACTCGGGTAAAAATAACAAATCAACTGATTTAAGCCCTACTCACAAATTTACAAAAGGCGGTGAATTTACAATAACAGTTATTACAACTATTAACGGAGTTCAGAGTACAATAACAGAAAAAATTATAATATACGGAAGACAAGTTTTTCTGGGAGATGATATAAAAATCGAACAAGGCGAAACAGTCGTTTTAGATGCCGGACCTGGTGGTGTTTCTTATTTATGGAGTACCGGCGAAACTACACAGACAATTACAGTATCTAATGCCGGTAAATATTGGGTTGAAGTTACTTTTGAAGAAAACTGCAAATCTAAAGACGAAATCAAAATAAGCGTGAAAGAAGAAAAATGTATTTGTTGCCTTCTGGCACTCATTTTCGGTATAGTAATGGCTGTTACTTCGCTAATCTTATTTTTCATAGCCCGAAGCAAAGCAAAGAATATGTAAATAGAGTTAGTTCATAAAGTGCCAAGTTTATAAAGTTCTTAAAGTTAATATATTGAAAATCAGATGCAATTACTTTATAAACTTTCAACTTTATAATTTTATAAACAGACACTAATTAACTATCCCGAAATTGTTGTTTCGTCCTAAAAACGTTTACACTTTTGATTACAAATTCAAAATTGCGTTATGTGTCAATTAACAAATTTTTAAAGCTGTTTAGTAAAAAAAAAAGAAAAATCTTTTTTTTATGTATTAATACTGTAAATTTGCAGAATAATTAAAGAAGCGGGGGTGCCAAATATCGGCTGAGAACATACCCTTATTACCGGTACAGATAATGCTGTCGTCGGGAGATGATATGTCCGCCCACCGTTTTATTTTTGTTTAACTTTTAAAAATAAATTAAAATGAAACGAATTTTTTTTATCTCAGTTTTATTTTTTGCTGTTTCTGCAAATCTTTTTGCACAGTTCAAAATTTCAGGTTTTGTTTATGACTCCGAAAAATATCCAGTTCATTCGGTTTTTGTATCTTATTATGATGGTAATATCGAAAAAACTACACAAACTAACCAAGACGGCGGTTTTTATTTTAACAATGTCCCTGCCGGTCAATATAACTTATGGACACAATGTTTTGGTTTTGAGCCGGAAACTCTTAAAGTTACAGTTGATAAAGATGTAAAAATTGATTTTTATCTCCAAAATGATGAACTTACATCGCTTGAAAAAGTAGTTGTAACAAATCTGCGTGCTTCCGACAAAACTCCGGTTGCATATACAACAATTCAAAGTGCCGATATTGAAAAAAACAATCTGGCTCAGGACATTCCCTATCTTTTGAAAAATTCTCCGTCAATAGTTATCAGTTCTGATGCAGGAAATGGGTTGGGATATACTCAAATGAGAATCAGAGGCACGGATTTGACAAGAATAAATGTTACACTAAATGGTATTCCTTTAAATGACCCTGAATCGCACGGTGTTTGGTGGGTAGATGTGCCTGATTTTGCTACTTCGGTTGATAATATTCAGATTCAGCGTGGTGTCGGAACTTCAACAAACGGTGCCGGTGCTTTTGGTGCTACTGTTAATCTTAAAACCGACAAAATTGAAAAAGATGCCAATGCCGAAATTTCAAGCACTTACGGCTCATTCAATACTTTCAAGCATAGTCTTAAATACAATACCGGAATTATAAATGAACACTTTTCATTTGTCGGAAGACTCTCAAAACTGAGTTCTGACGGATATGTGGACAGAGCATATTCGGATATGAAGTCTTTTTTTGTCTCAGGTGCATATTTTAAAAAAAATACTTTGCTGAAGTTTAATATTTTTTCGGGTGTTGAAGACACTTATCAGGCTTGGAACGGTGTCCCGAAAGTTCGGCTCGAAAGTGATGAAGCCGGTATGTTCAGATATCTCGACCATGGTTTGTACTCCGAAGAAGAATATATTCAGATGGTCAGCTCAGAGCCAAGGACTTACAATTTTTACACCTTTGAAAACGAAATTGACCATTACGAACAGACTCACTACCAATTGCAGTTTGTTCAAAAAATCGGGAGTAATTTAAAATTGGATTTATCCGGTTTTTTAATCCGTGGTCTGGGTTACTACGAACAGTATAAAAATGATCAGGAATACTCTGATTACGGTATGGAAAATGTTGTTGTCAGAGTTGATACAATTTACGAAACCGATATGATACGCCAAAAATGGCTTGATAATTATTATTACGGTGCAAATTATAATTTTTTGTTTGATAGAAAACAACTGGAAATTGTTCTGGGTGGTGGCTACAATAATTATGACGGTATGCATTATGGCTACATAAATTGGATGCAATATGCAGGCAATTATCAGACTAAATATAAATGGTACGAAAATAATGGTATTAAGTCGGAATTTAATAATTATCTGAAAATTAATTATGATTTGGCATATAAATTAAACATTTACGGCGATTTACAATACAGAATTGTTGATTATTCAATTAAAGGAGTTGATGACGATCTTGCAGGAATTGACCAAAAACATAGTTATGATTTTTTTAATCCGAAATTCGGAGTACTTTTTCACCCAAACCTAAATACTGCTTTTTATGCGTCTTATGCAATAGCCCAAAGAGAGCCAAGCCGACAAACTTTTATTGACGCTCCGCAAGACAAAGAACCAAAGCCCGAAACTCTCTACGATTATGAAATCGGTTATCGTCTTAGTTCTTCAAAATTCAGTTTTATTGCAAATCTCTATTATATGGACTACATTGATCAGTTGGTAATGACAGGTGAAATAAATGATGTGGGTGATGCAATATTTACCAATGTAGAAAAAAGTTATCGCAGAGGAGTTGAACTAAGTGCAGGATATAAATTATTCAGTTTTGTTGATTGGTCTGCTAATGTTGCATTAAGTCAGAACAAAATTTTGAATTTTACCGAATATGTTGATAACTGGGATTACTGGAATGATCCGGAAAACAGTGAATATCAGATTGTAACTGATTTAGGGACTACCGATTTGTCTTTTTCACCCTCAATTGTGGCTAATAATGTTTTCATTTTCAGCTTTTTAAAATATTTTAATGCTGATTTTTCATCGCAATATGTTGGCAGACAATACATTGACAACACTGCCGCAATTGAAAATTCACTTGACCCGTATTTTGTAAACGATATTTCTTTGGGGTTTAACATTAGGACAAAACTGATACAAAATATAAAAATTGCCTGCAAAATAAATAATTTGTTCAACGAGAAATACGAAACTTATGCTTGGGTGTATTCGTATTATTATGAAAACCAGAAACATACAATGGACGGATACTTTCCGCAAGCTGGCAGAAACTTTTTGATGAATATTTCTTTAAAATTTTAGTCGATATTGTTTTCAAAAATAATTATCTTTGTAGCTCATTTTTAATGTATGTTTGAAGAATTTCTGGAAAAATTAAAAATTGAGATAAAAGGAGATTTACCGGGAGCGGAAGCACATAGATTGATGATTCCGAAAATGAGAGAGTATAAAGTTGAAAACGACAATTATACGGAAAGTGCAGTAAATATTGTTTTGTATCCGAACGGCTCAGCACCGAATTTTATTCTGACAAAAAGAAGCAATAAACTTGCAAAACATTCAGGTCAGATTTCTTTGCCCGGCGGAAAAAAAGACAAAAAAGATAAAGATTTATGGGAAACATGTAAAAGAGAGACAAAAGAAGAAACAACAATTATTGTGCGGGACTCTAATTATATCGGTAAATTATCAAAACTATTAATCCCTTTGACTAGATTTTCAGTTCAACCGTTTGTTAGTTTTATAAATTACAAACCAATTTTGCCCGAAAAAACAAAAGAAGTACAGAAATTCATCGAAACAAACATTAATTCAATTGACACCTTAAATCCGCATGTTTTTTCGTAAGGGGTTGCAGGTGAAAACACCTGCAACATGTAGTTTGCATCAGTCAGGTGCCTGTACTGTAAGTATCTCACCTGACTGAATTTCAGATATATAAGTATAGACTTACGGATTTAAGGTGACATTAAAAATAAAGATTATACAAAATTTAATTTTAACGGAGAAGTTATTGAAACTCCATATTATAAGCTAAATAATGAAATTTTATGGGGTGCAACGGCAATGATTTTATGCGAATTTAATTTTATAATTAAACGATTTGCATAATTTTTGAATTGTATATGCCGACAAAAAAAATGAATTTTTTTTATAAAATAATACTAATATCAACAATAATTCTAACGACATTAACCCGCACATTTTCTCAGGAAATTATTGTAGATTTTGTTTTATTGGACTCACTGATGAAAGAAGTGCCAAATAACACTGTTTTAAAAATTATCAGCGATTACCATAAATATGCCACTGCCAAAAAAGATACGGCAATTTTGATAAAAACATTAGATTACTATGCAAAATATTTTGAGATTGATACTTTAAACAATGCCGAAAAAAAATTCCTTCTGCAAAAAATATCACTGTTAAAAAAATATTCTCACTATCACCCCAAAGATACCTTTTTGCTTTATGATTTATATAATACATACAAGCGATTAGCAATTTTTTATGAAAAACAAACAGAAGTTTATACGGCAATAGAAATATATTACCGTATGCTGTTTATTTCTCAAAATTTAAAAGATAAAAAATTTGAAGCCAGAACATACCGACTTATCGGAGGTGCATATCATTATATAAATATATATATAAAAGCACTTGATTATTATTATAAAAGCATTATAATAGCCAGAGAAGCAGGTGATTCTTCTTTGGTTTTTGAGAATATGTTATTAACAGGAACTGTAAATTATATAACCGGCTCTTATGCAGAAGCAATTCAAGTTCTTTATGCAGCTCTTTATATTGCTGAGTATTTAGATGACAACTACCTTAAATCTCTGGTTTATAATCAGATTGCAAGAATATTTTTCGATTTGGAATATTATTCCAAAGCATCTGAATTTACAGAAAAATCATTAGAAATTATAGAAAACAATAATTTCCAGACAGATTTAAACAGTAATGGCGTAACATATCTTTTCTGCGGGAAAAATTACTATGAACTTGGCGATTACAAAAATGCTTTGATTTGCTATGAAAAAGCAATGCAGATTTTTTTATATACCAATAACAGAAATTTTTTGTCTGATGTATATTCCAACTTAGGTCAATTATTTTCCAAAACAGGGGACTATAAGCAAGCAGAAGAATATTTCGCAAAAGCATTTTTAATTCGTAAAAAAATAGGTATTGAAATTGACATAGCTGAATCTTATCTTGCTTTTGGGATTCATTACAAAAACAAAAAAGATTATGTTTCTGCAAAATTTAATCTTATAAATTGTTATAAGTTATCAAAAAAAATTAATAATCTACAGTATTTAAAAGTAAGCAGCCAAGCTTTGTACGAAATTTATAAACTTGAAAATAATTACACTGAAGCTCTTAAGTATTTGGAAAGTTTTAAAAGTACTTCTGATTCTATTTTTAAACAAAACAGTATGCTTTATGTCGAAAAAATTGAAGTTGAACAGCAATATAAGCTCAACCGGATTGAATTGGAAAAAAGAATTGACGTTATGGATAAAGCTAATATTAAAACCAAAATATATATAATTTTATTAAGCATATTTTTGTTTACTTCATTGATGTTTGTCATTTTCTTTATTCATAAATCAATTATAACATCTAAACAACAAAATTTAATCGAAAAACAAAAACAGATTATTTTTAAACAATACGAACGTTTCAAAAACCTGTCTTTAGTTGCCAGCCATACAAATAACAGTATTTTTATTATGGACAATCAGGGCAAAATAAGCTGGGTTAACGAAGCTTTATTAAATTTGTACAATACAAACAATAATGCAATTTTTCAGGAACAAAATGCCGATTTTAAAAAACTTACTCATTACAAAAATCCTCAGGAAATATTTGATGTTTGCATTACTAAGAGAAAACCCTTTATGTACATTTCCGAAATACTTCACGATGAGAAAAAAATGTGGATTCAGACACAGATTTCTCCTATAATCGAAAATGATATAGTAACCGGTTTAATTGGCATTGAAACTGATATTACTCAGATAAAAAAAGCTGAAAGAGAAATCGAAAAACAGAAAAAAGACATCGAATATAAGAATAAACTGATGGAAATTTACAATCAGGAACTTAAACAACAAAAAGAATCTATTGTAGCTCAAAACGAAGAACTCAGACAACAACAGGAAGAATTAAAAACCCATACTGAACTTTTGCAGGCTTATAATCTTGAACTGCAACGACTATCGGTTGTGGCAAGTGAAACAGACAATGTTATCTATATTTTCGATTTAACCGGAAAATTACTGTGGATAAACAATGCATTTACAAAACACACTGGTTTTACTTTCGAGGAATTTATTGAAAGAAACGGCGACAATATATTGTCAGCTTCAACATTTCCGGATATTGGTTATTATTTCTATGTCTGTGTTGAACAGAAAAAATCAGTTAAGTACGTTTCTGAATTTACAACCAAATACGGTAAAAGATTATGGGTGCAGACAACTTTATCACCTATTATGGACAAAGACAGTAATGTTAAGGAAATAATTGCAGTTGATTCTGATATTACTGAAATTAAGGAAGCTGAACAAAAAATTTCAATTCAAAACCATGAAATTAAGAGTTCGCTTGAATATGCAGGCAGAATACAAAAATCCGTTCTTCCGCTTCCTATTTTTATCGAAGCTGTTTTTGAAAATTATTTTGTTTTTAATCGTCCCAGAGACATAGTAAGTGGCGATTTTTATTTTCTGAATTACATAAACGACAAAGCTATTATAGCACTTGCCGACAGCACAGGACACGGAATTCCGGGTGCTTTTATGAGTCTTTTGGGTACTATGGCATTCAAGATTGTTATGTCAAAAATTAATTTCTTTGAACCTAATATTATTCTTAAAATGCTCAATTCCGAAATGATAAGACTTCTTCATCAAAGAGGAGCAAAGAATGAAACTGCAGACAGCATAGATATTGCTATTTGTTCAATAGATTTAAAAAACAAACGTCTTGATTTTGCCGGCGCAAATATTCCGCTTTATATTGTCCGCAAAAATGAAACAAATGAAGTTGTCGTTCAAAGAATTAAACCTTCTAAGGTTACCATCGGTTACGATCAACTTTCTAAACCTTTTACTGTGCATTCGCTTGTTCTTAATAAAGGAGATAAAGTTTATATGTCTTCTGACGGATTAGTTGACCAGTTTGGCGGAAAACACAATAAAAAATTAAAACGAATAGGTTTTATTGATTTGCTTAAGAATGTTTATAACATTGAAACTAATCAACAGGAAGAATATTTTGAAAATTTCCTTAAAGAATGGACAGGTCCGAACGAACAGATTGACGACATCTTGGTATTGGGGTTTGAAATGTAATTCTTTTCACAAATAATTTAAGAGTTCAGTCTAAAAACTATTTTTTAGACAATACAAAGATAAAAAGA
>DYKL01000628.1 GCA_020722645.1 Acetofilamentum sp.
GCTTCCTTCGTTATCACTCAGGATGACGCTAATTGAAAAATTAACGAATTATTGTGTTAATTATCAATACTTTATGAAAAATAGGCGGTCTAACCGCCTATCTAAGCCGGATGGTTGCAGTTTATTCATAAGTATTTTTTTTATAAGCCACTTTATCTACCATACTAAGTGGCTTTTTTTGTTTGTAATTTGCTACAAATATACTGAATTACAATTAGATAACAAAATTTTTTTCATTTTTTTAACTTTTTTTTGTAAATTTAATTTTTTTTGTAATTTATTAATAAGCCTAAGAAAAAACAAGCAAATCGCGTTGGAAGCAAAAGCTCAAAAACAACAAAACAACGTAAATCAAGTTGCAAATATAAATTGCAAAAGTATGAAAAGTATCAGTTAGTCAGTAGATTAGCTTATATAATCAATCATCATTTCCCTGATTTGTACCATCAAATTTTAGAATTAGGGGATTATCGCAAACGTCCTTATTATCAAGTCAAAGAACTTATTGTTAGTGGTTTGTTGATGTTTTTGTTTAAACAAAAAACACGTAATAACACTGATAATATTGCTAAAAATATTGATTATCAAAACAATATAAAAAATATTTTTGGAATAAGAGTAGCAGATATGGATACTGTTGATAAATATCTTCGCTGGCTCGACACATCAAAGTTAGAAACGATTAAGCAAAAAATGATTTCTGAATTATTAAACTCTAAAACTTTACAAAAATATAAATTTGATGGTTTGTATTATATGATCGCAATAGATGGAACCGGACTTCAAAGTTTTGATTATGAGCCATATAAAGGATGTCCGTTTAAAAAATTTAAAAATGACCAAAAAGTTTGGACAAGTTATGTTTTGGAGGCAAAAATAATTTGCCAAAATGGTTTTTCTCTGTCGATTGCAAGTACATGGATTGAAAATCCTATAAATGAAAGTTATGATAAGCAAGATTCTGAATTTAAGGCATTTAAACGATTAACAGAAACATTAAAAAGAAATTTTCAAAGAACACAATTTCTTTTGCTACTTGATGGTTTGTATCCAAAAGAACCGATATTTGATATATGTAAAAAAACAGATGGAAGTTTGTTATAACTCTAAAAGACAAGTCATTAAAAAGTATTCAAGAACTTATTTCTGATAAAATATTGTTTGGTGATTTCATACAAAGCTCTAATTTAGAAGCCAATAGCACACATTGGTTAAAAAATGATTATAAAATATTTCAAAATGTTGAATATAAAGAAAATAAGTATTACCTTAAATCCGCAAGTTTTTTCGTAAGTGGTTGCAGGTGAAAACACCTGC
>DYKL01000002.1:0-11812 GCA_020722645.1 Acetofilamentum sp.
ATACCAAACATTAAAATTTGTTACCAACATTCTTTAATAAAAGAGCCAAAAATCATAAATATATTTAGAAGCTTCGATACAAATATTCAAATTATCCCTTACATATTCTTTTTTTTCTTTAATCTTATTATATTTCCAAGATATGAAAGGAAAATCAGGATATGAAAAAGCTTCTGCGTGTCCGATTTCAGGCAAAATATTGTTTTTTATCTGGTTTAAATAACTTATTTTAGACCATTTACCTTCTTCCCACAAGCAGATATTATCAATGTTATTATCTTTTTGGTCAAATCTGCCAGAAAAATTTTGATGAGACCAAGTATCTGCATAAGTATGTAGAGCAATCCCCAAAGCAATTAAATTGTAGATTTTATTGTCTTTATCCAAAAAATTATTTTTTGCTTTATTAATTAAATCATTCGCAAATGGGCTGTTAGGTGTTGTAATATAAGAATATTTTTTTTGTTTTGAGTATTTTTCTGTCGGTAAAAAATGGAATGACATATAAATCATCATCTGAACTAAAGTTTTAAAGTCGTTTAAAAATTGTATGCCTTTATGAGCAGTACATACAGGGTCTAAAATATTATCTTTCAGACGTGTATGTTGAAAATCGTACTTTTCAGGTAAAACGATGGGTTTATGTTCAGTTGCATCATCAACATACTGAGATGCATAAGCAATAATTTGCGATTCTACTGAATTAAAACCGGCTTTTTCGCTCAAAATTCTTATTACATAATAATGAAAATCTTTTTGCATATTTTATATTTTTTGATAAATCCAACCATTTGTGGACAATAATTTTATTTCATAAATATTTGATGATTTAATGAGTTCAGTATAAAAAGGTCGTAAAAAGCAAACCCAAACCAGCAACTATTTGATTATCAAATAGTTAGAATTGATTTATCATTCTTTGTAAAACACTATAAATCAAGTAGTTGTGTTTTATTTCTTTTTTTTGATGGCTTTTTAGACCGGACTCTTTAATATACTCTATTGAATCTTCCCAGAAAAATGAAAATTCTTTTGGATGATGTACATCTCCGCTGATTGTTAAAGGAATTTTCAATTTACTTGCTTCTTGTACTATCCAGTCGCAAGGGCTGTAATAATTTAACAAGCCTTTGTATTTGCTTCTTGAATTTAGTTCAATAATACAATTATGCTGTGAAATTATTTTAAGTGTTTCAAATACAAGCTCTTTGTACCATTTTTCATTAGAATTAAAGTAAATATAGTTCCTGTTAAATTTTTCAATAATATCAAGATGTGCGATGATGTCTGGTTTTTGTGATTTGACCATTTTTATTACTGCATCATAGTATTTTTCTGCTAAAATTTTTATGTCATTATTAAAAATTTCTTTTAGCCCTAGTTCAAAATTTTCGGGTGATTTGTCAATATTAAATATGTTATTGTTTAATTTTAATGGTAAATAATGAACACCTCCTATAATATAGTCGAAATTTAATTTTTTATAAATTTCAAAATATGTAATATTTTCAATAAAATCAGCTTCAATACCAAGAAATATTTGAATTTTACCTTCATATTTTAATTTTAAGCTGTTTATTTCATCGGCATAAGATAAAAGGTTTTCGAATTTCATGTTCCATTCAGAGGCAAAAGGAACAGGAGAATGGTCCGAAAAACCGATTATTTTGAAGTCTTTATCAAGAGCTTCGATAATAACATTTTCGGGAGTTTCAGCTCCGTCACTGAATGTTGAATGCGTATGAAAATTAAATTTTTCCATTTTTATATGTTTTTTACGGTATCAATTATTGATTTATAATCATATCCGCAAATTTCATAAAGCTCTTGTTGTGTTCCGTGTTCAATAAATTTATCCGGAATACCGAGTTTTATAATTTTGTTTTTATAATTGTTTTTCAGAATAAATTCTCCGACTGCATCACCAAATCCACCAACAATTGAGTTGTCTTCAACGGTGATAATATTTTCAAAATTAGTTAAAATTTCATTAAGAAGTATTTCATCAAGCGGTTTTAAAAATATCATATCATAATGAGCAACATTTATGCCTTGTTGTTCAAGAATTTTATGAGCTTTAATAACTTCCGTTCCTATTGCACCTATACTCAAAACAGCAATTTTTTTTCCGTCTTTTATTTTTCTGCCTTTTCCGATTTCAATTTCTTCAAAATCTTTTTTCCAGTTTATATTGACCGAGCGTCCACGTGGATACCTTATTGCAAAGGGGAAATTGTTTTTTTCTAATTGAGCCGTAAATAACAGATTTCTCAAATCAATATCATACAAAGGAGATGCAATCACAAGATTTGGAACAATGCGTAAATAAGATAAATCGAAAGCACCGTGGTGAGTTGCTCCGTCAGCTCCAACTAATCCACCTCTGTCTATACAAAATATTACTTTTAGGTTTTGAAGAGCAACATCGTGAATTAGCTGGTCATAAGCACGTTGTAAAAATGTTGAATAGATATTGCAATATGGTAACATTCCTTCAATAGCAAGACCTGCTGAAAAAGTAACTGCGTGTTGTTCAGCGATACCAACATCAAATACTCTTTTGGGCATTACTTTTAACATTTTATCGAGAGAGCCACCTGATAGCATTGCCGGTGTTATACCGACAATTTTATCATTTTTTTCAGCTAATTCAATCAGAGTTTCTCCAAAGACATCTTGAAATCTTGGAGGTTTCGGGGCATCGTTTTTTTCAATTGCTATTCCTGTTTCAATATCAAATGCTTCACTTGTTGCGTGCCAAGCTGGTTGATTTTCTTCTGCAAACTTATATCCTTTGCCTTTTTGTGTTTTGATATGCAGAATTTTAGGTCCTTTTATCTCTTTTAAATCTTCAAGTATTTCTAATAAATCTTTAATGCAATGACCATTAATAGGTCCAAAATATCTTAATCCAAGACCTTCAAAAAAATTACTATGTTCAGCTATTGATACTTTTATACTTGTGTCAACCTTTCTGATGAAATTTCTGGTTTTTACACCGATTTTTTTGAGGTTTCCGAGTTTATTCCAAACGTTTTCTTTCAATCTGTTGTATCTTTTCGATGCAGTGAATCTTGCAAAATATTTACTTAAAGCTCCAACATTTGCATCAATAGCCATTTCATTGTCATTGAGAATAATCAGTAGGTTGGCATTAGTATCGGCTGCGTTGTTTAATCCTTCAAAAGCCATTCCGGCAGTTAATGCCCCATCTCCGATAACTGCAATTGCGTGTTTATTGTTTTCTTGCATACACGAAGAGATACTAATTCCCAATGCAGCAGAAATTGAGGTTGAGGAATGACCTACTCCAAATGCGTCAAATTCGCTTTCAAATATGTTTGGGAATCCGCTTATGCCGTTTAATTTTCGTAAAGTAGAAAATTGGTCTTTTCTTCCTGTCAAAATTTTATGAACATAAGCCTGATGACCTACGTCCCAAATAATTTTATCTTCGGGAGCATTAAAAATGTAATGTAGAGCAACAGTTAATTCAACTACTCCGAGACTTGCTCCAAAATGTCCGGGTGTTTTTGATAGTTTATCTATTAAAAATGTACGAATTTCTTCACATAATTTTGGTAATTCTTCCGGTTTTAATGCTTTTAAGTCTTTGGGGTATTTTATCTGGTCTAAAAAATTATACGCTTTTTCTTCCATTTTAAATTAAATTTGAAAAAATTTTTTCAAAGATAATTATATTTTAATGATAAATAAATTCAGCTTAGTTTTTATATTTGTTAATAAGTTGTCGGTTAGTAAGATATTTAATTTTCTTATATTGAAAATTTCGTATATAATTTCATTTCTTTCCCAAAAAATTATTAAATACGGATATCCATATTCAATATCAATCGAACCAATTAATTCTTGCAATTTATCTTGTTTAGAATGTCCTGTTAATAAAAATCAAAAACAAAAAATGATTAAAAAAATTGATTTTTATTGCTTTACTAATGTTGTTGATAATTTAAAAAAATATTTAATGAATGTTTTTTTGTATTTTCAAGGAGAACCTTTTTTAAACGATAAAATATACGAGATGATTGAATATCTGGAAAAAAGAAAAATTTATACAGTTATTTCCACAAACGGGCATTTTTTATCCGTAGATAATTGTAAAAAAATTGTTAATTCATCATTAGATAAAATTATTATTTCATTAGACGGAGCAAATCAGGAAATTTATTCTTTGTATAGAAAAGGTGGGGATTTCGAAAAAGTAATAAATGGAATTCAAACCTTAATTGAAACAAAAAAGTTACTAAAAAAACTCAAACCTTTTGTTGAATTACAGTTTATTGTTTTTTCGCATAATGAAAATCAAATTTCAAGAATTAAAAAAATTGCAAAAACATTAGAAGTTGATAATTTGAAATTTAAAACTGCTCAAATAAACAATTTGGGAAAGAATTTTGATTTAATTCCCAAAAATAAAAAATACAGCAGATATGTTTTCAAAAATAACCATTGGGTAAGAAAAAAGAAAATTAAGAACAGATGCTGGAGACTCTGGAATTCATGCGTTATAAATTCTAATTGCGATGTTTTGCCTTGTTGTTTCGATAAAAATTCAGAGTTTGTTTTTGGAAATATAAAAAACTTAAATATTTTGGATATTCTCAGAAACGAACATTTTAAAAGATTCGCAACAAATGTTTTTAATGATAGACATTCAATAAAAATGTGCCAGAATTGTACAGAATAATTCAGAATTTTCTTTTTGTCTGAAAAAATGTTTTCAACAAATATGCTGCTTCTTTTTCCAGAATTTCGGAAGTAATTTCAAGTTTTGGGTGTAGTATAGAAATACCATCCGGTAATTTTTTTTGTATTCTCGAATAGCCTTGTTTTTCATCGAAAGCACCGAATATTAGTTTTTTAATTTTAGTCCAGAAAATAGCTCCCGCACACATTACACAAGGTTCAAGAGTAACAAATAAAGTTGCGTCTTCTAAATATTTTGAGCCAAGATAATTACAGGCAGATGTAATTGCAAGAATTTCAGCGTGAGCAGTAGGGTCTTGTAGGGTTTCTGTTTGATTATATGCTTTTGCTATTATTTGATTTTTGATAACTACTATCGCTCCAATGGGTACTTCGTTGTTTTCAAGTGCTTTTTTTGCTTCAATCAGAGCAAAATTCATAAAGTATTCGTCAGAAAATGGTTTATAGTTCATTTTTTTACTACTTTATTTGGATTTTTTTTAATGAAATCGCCCCAGTCTGAATAAGATTTTGATTTATTTACAGAGCCTTTCTGATAAAAATGACATAAAGCAGCCGCAATTGCATCACTTTCATCAAAACTGTCGGGTAATTCTTTAAGATTCAGAATACTTTTAATCATCAACGCAACTTGTTCTTTTGAAGCATCTCCGTTTCCGGTTATAGCTTGCTTTATTTTACGGGGAGAATATTCAATTATTTCAACTCCGGCAGATAATGCAGCAGCCATAGCAACTCCCTGCGCTCTTCCAAGTTTCAACATTGACTGTATATTTTTCCCGAAAAAAGGTGCTTCAATTGACAAAAAATCAGGCTTGTATTCCTGAACTATCTGTGAAATTTTGTTGTAAATTCTCTCTAATTTTATATAATGATTGCTGTAAGAAGATAACTTCAACTTACCGGAAAAAATTAAAATGGGATTATTTTTTGAACTTCCATCAAGTACTGCAAATCCAAGCAAATTTGTACCCGGGTCAATTCCTATTATTTTCATTTTTTAATAAATTAAATATTTGCTTAAAAAACTAGGAATTGTAACCATTGTGTTGTTCGTTATACCAATTCTCCTGAGTTTAGGGGCGGTTGAAAATTCCACCGGAAGTTCATATATTTTATTGTGGCATAGATTAATATCTTCGCATTCTTTTAATGTAGCCAGAGAAGAGGGGACAACGACTATTGTATTGTTTGACAAATCTATGTATTTGAGTTTTTCAAGTTTGGCAATTTCGTTGGGTATTTTTGAAATATTGTTGAAACTCAAGAATAAATATTCCAGATTTGACAAATTTTGAATTTCTAATGGGATTTCAGATATTTTATTGTTTGAAATGTGAAAATATTTTAATGATGTCATCTTTGATATTTCGGCAGGTATTTTTTCTATTAAATTATCATCTAAAACTAATGTTCTGATATTAACCATTTGAGTAATAATTATTGGAAAAACCGTAAATTTATTTTTTGAAATATAAAATTCTTCCAATCGAGTCATTTGAGAACAGCTGTTTGGTAATGATGATAAATAATTGCTGCTTATGTCGAGTTTTTCAATGTTTGGTAAATTGCAAATACTTAAAGGAAAAGTAGAAAATTGATTACCTGAAATAGACAATATGGTTAATTTATTAAGAAGATTAAAATTATCGGGCAAGGATTTTAATTTGTTGTTAGACAGAGTTAATACGCTTAAATTTGATAATTTGGAAATATTTTGTGGAAGCTCTGTTATTTTATTGTTGTCTAAAAGAATTATCTCCAACTTTGTTAATTTGTCAATATCATTAGGGATTGTGGTTATGTTGTTGCTTTTAAGATTTAATGTTGTGAGGTTTTGAAATTCTAAAATAACATCAGGAAATGTAGATAAATTTTTTCCCTCCAAATCTAAAATTTCAACATCATTTTTGTGAGCAAGAGCATCAGCTATTGAATAAAATGAGTTGTTTTGAGCAAAAATATTAAGGGAAAAAATTAAGAAAATTGTAAATATGGTTATTCTTTTCATAAATTATCAGACTTAAAAGTTTATGCAAAATTAATATTATTTATTATATTTTAAATGTGTTTTGTAAAAAACCGGAATTCCTTCGTAAGTTATACCTTGTAACACCAAAACGTAAAATTCTAAATTTTTATTTAATGGAATTTCAATTTTATGTGCGTAATTGTTGATTTTTATGTCAGGCATCCAGCAATATGTTTGATAAAAGCCATTGCTTTTGTTTTCCAAAAAATCTTCATTTGAAGAAATTCCTGCTATTTTGCCGTAAAGTTCGCCCCAGATAATGTTGTAACCTTGTTTAGTGTAAATTGCTATTACTCCATTAGCGCCTCTTTGTCCATAAATAGAAGCTATTGATGAGCTTTTAATTATTTCAACTCTTTCAACATCATTTATATTCATATTTGCAACTGCATTAATATCAACAGGTGTATTATCAATTAAATATAGTGGGTTATTTGATAAATTGATTGAATTAATACCTCTTAATATTGAGTTTTCTCCGTTTTGAACAAACCCCGGAACTCTACTTGAAAGAGCATCTAAAACGTTTGTATATGTTGAGCTTATTGTTTCATCAAAATATATAATCTGGTCTGCCTGACTATGAATTGATTTGTTATTTTGGTTATAAGGTTTTTCTTCCTTGTATATTTTAGGTTTTGCATAAGAATAATCATAATTAGCCGAATTAAAATATATATCAGCAGTATCATAATTATCAAGAAATATAATCAAGTGCTTTTTATCGTTTTTTGTTCGTGCTTCTAATAAAAATTCTATGCTGTCAGGATAATTTAAGTTTTCAAATCTGAAAAAACCTTTTTCATCTGTCTTTGTATAAAAAATATCGTTGAATGAATTTAAAATCGTAAGACTAACATTAACGCTTTTTGCCGGTAATTTTTCCAAAATATTACTTACTCTTCCGGATATTTGTATTTCATTGGTTTTTGTATATAAACTGTCTTTATTACAATTTATGAAATATTTTATTTCGGGTTCTGTTAATAAAATATTATTAATTTGTTGGTTGCTGTCTATATTGTAATAGTTATGATTGTTTGTCGGAATTCCAGAGTAAAAACTAAAGTAATCTTGAATATTTATAAAATCAGTGGAATCATTGCTCAGACTTAATGACAAATTTGCACCTTCTGAAATATTCGATTCGATTGAAAGAAACAAAGTGTCTTTTGCAATAAAGTAATTAAATTCTATAGGGAAATCATTTTTTTGTTGATTGTAAATGCTTCTTTGATAAACTATTTCATTATGAAAATCAAATACAAATATATTTAGCAATCCATTGCTTAAATTATTTTTGTCGATAATTATTTCGTTGTTTTTGAAGGTATTAAAACTTTGTTCATAAATAATTTTGTTTGTATCAAAAATTTTGAAAAAGTATGTGTTTGATGTTGTGTCATTTGATTGTGGCTTTGTAGAATTAATTATAAATTCGAATTGTTTTGAGTTTTCGTAAAAATTTACTGAAAAATCAGAAAGATTTGTTTTTTTTATTTTTAAATTTTTCGTTTTTCTGTTTTCTGTCTTGATTTTTATCGTATAATTTTCTTTTTCTTTTGGATTTAATAAAAAATTTGTAATTCCCGAATTATCTGATTTGAATGATAAATTCGACTTTTTATGATTTACTTTTATTTTGATGCTATGTTTAAATGGATTGGTGCTGATAATAAATTCGTTATCAAGATTTGCAGCAATAACAGTATTATTAATATTATGCCTGATTATGTTTTTTTTAGATAATCGTTGTTCTTTTTTATGAAGCTTTATGAAATTTTTGCTGAAATAAATATTTTTACTTTCTATAAATAATATTTTTGTAAAATAATAATTACTTGATAAATTTTTCATTGCATCTGTAAATGCTCTTAACTGATAATAACCTTTTTGCAGTGTGTCAGGTAAGAAAATTTTTCCGTAACAAATTCCATTAGTGTTGATATATTTTTGAACAAAAACAATTTTTTTTTCAGGACTAATAAGTTCAACATAAATAATTTCAGCGGTTGAATCTGTTTTATTTTCAAAAACGTCGAATAAGTATGCTTTAAACCAAATAAAATCATTAGTTGAGTAATAATTTCGGTCAGTATGTATATAAATTTCTTCTGAAGAACAAGAATTTCCATTGCTAATATTTGAGTTTTTTTGAGCAAAAATGCCTGAAATATTAATAAAAACAAGATATAATAATATGATTTTTTTCATTAGTTTAATTATTCAACAAATCTGTAAGTAAAAATAATAAATATTTTATAATTTTGCAAATTCATAAGGATAATTATAAAAAAATTGAAAATGATTTACATCTCAGAACTAAAGGAATACGAAGGTAAAGAAATCGACCTTAAAGGTTGGGTAATCAACAGCCGAAGCAGTAAAGGAATTGAGTTTTTAGTTTTACGCGACGGAACCGGTTTTTTGCAATGTGTGGTTGATGAACAAACCGCAGGACAAGAAGCTTACGAAACAGCCTGCAAATTAACTCAGGAAAGTTCGGTTGAAATGTCAGGTAAAGTTGTAAAAGATGACCGTCAAATTGGCGGATATGAATTACAAGTAACAAAGTTAAAAATACTTCATCTGAATAATGATAATTATCCGATTTCCAATAAATCTCACGGTGTTGAATTTTTAATGAACAACAGACATCTTTGGCTACGTTCAAAAAGACAGTGGGCAATTATGAGGGTTAGGAACAACATAATTTATGCAATTCATAATTTTTTCCAAAAACAAGGTTTTGTTCAAATGGATGCCCCAATTTTTACGGGAAATGCAGTTGAAGGAACAACTACGCTTTTTGCAACCGAATTTTATGACAGACCGGCATATTTAACGCAAAGTGGTCAGTTATACGGCGAAGCAATGGCTATGGCTATGGGACGAATCTACACTTTCGGTCCAACTTTCAGAGCCGAAAAATCCAAAACCAGAAGACATTTGTCGGAGTTTTGGATGATTGAACCTGAAATGGCTTTTTTTGATAACGAAATGAACATGGATTTAATAGAAAATTTTATTAAATCAGTTGTTGATGAAGTGATGCAAAAATCAAAATATGAACTAGAAATTCTCGAAAGAAATACAGAAATTTTAAAAACAGTTGTTTCTGATAGATTTCCGCGTATTACTTACGACGAAGCTGTTGATATTTTGCACGGAAAAAAACCGGTTAATGGTATTACTTCTATTGAATTATTGGAAAAAGACAAAATGGAATTAGAAGAAAAAATCAATCAGATAAAAATTGAAATTGAGGAACGCGAAAATCTTATTGCTGATACAAATTTAAAACAATCAAAACGTAATTTTATTATAAACAAATTAGATGTTTTGAAAAACGATTTGAAAGATTTAGAAGAAAAATTATCGCATATACCTGAATATCTTAAATCTGCTAAGGAGTTTCGATACGGTGATGATTTTGGTGGTGCTGATGAAACTGTTCTAACAAGAATGTTTTCTCTGCCTATTATGGTATTTAATTGGCCTAAAGAAGTTAAGGCTTTTTATATGAAAAGAGATGAGAAAAATGATAATTTGGTCAAAGGAGTTGATGTGCTTGCTCCCGAAGGTTTTGGCGAAATAGTCGGCGGAAGTCAGAGAGAAACTGATTTGGACGTTTTAATTCAAAGAATAAAAGAACACAATCTGCCAATGGAAGTATTCAGTTGGTATCTTGATTTAAGAAAATTCGGTTCTGTTCCTCATTCTGGTTTTGGTTTAGGATTAGAACGTTTTGTTTCATGGATTACCAACACAAAACATATACGTGAGACAATTCCATTCCCTAGAATGTATGGACGTTTGAACCCTTAATTTTTTGTTTATACCTTAAATCCGTAAGTCTATACTTATATATCTGAAATTCAGTAAGGTGAAAACACCTGACTGGTGCAAACTACATGTTGCAGGTGTTTTTACCTGCAACCACTTACGAAAAAACGTGCGGATTTAAGGTTATATATAAAAAATAAAGTCTTTTTGTCCTGCATTCTTGGATAAAAAGGCTTTTTTGTCCTTTGAATCAACTTTGTGGCAAAATTTTTGTGAGGTATGACAAATAAAACAAAATGTAATGAAAACGCTTATTTCTGAAAAATTAGAGCAAACAAAATTAATACTGATAGGTAGTCTAAAATCAAGTATTGAAAAATATTCGCTAAAACAAAGAGATTACACTTCTGACCGTTTTAAATCAGTATCTGTTGATTTAACAGGTTTTAATGATATTTTAAATTTTACAAAACCTCAAATTATTGGTGAAATACACGAAAGATTTTTAAAATCGGGTGTTGATATTGTTTCAACCAACACTAATCAGTCTAACAGATTTTTTTTAGAGAAGTATCAATTAAATGATATTTCTTACGAACTGAATTTAGCTGCCGCAAAAATTGCAAGAGACAAAGTATCCAAATATACTTCAATAACAAGAACAAAACCAAGATATGTTGCCGGTACTATAGCTTGTTTACCCGAAAATATATCTGCTAAAACACAACAAAATTATTTTTCCGAACAATTCAAAGCATTGTTTGCTGCAAAAGTTGATTTAATATTGTTTGATAAATTTTCAAATACCGTAAGTTTAAATGCTGCTTTGAGTTCGTTGAATGAAATTCTGGTCAAAAGAGAAAAAACCGGAGAAGTTATTCTGGTTATAGACAATGTTTCAATGAAAAATTGGTTATTTGATAAAAGTTTGATGAATCAATATCAGGCAATTGAAGTAGCAGCAGCTGGTTTTTATGAATTTGATGAATCATCCTATAAAGAATTAAGAGAAAAGTCGCCATATAAAACAATCGGGTATTTAAAAACAAGCGAGCAAGAAGAAGATAACTATGTTGTTTACAAATCAAAATCAGTCTTAGATAAAAATCTAATTGATATTGTTGCTTTTGATTTTGTTTATCAGACATTAAGTTTAGAAGAAATTTTGGAAGTAATAAATAAATAACTATTACGAAATAACTTGTTTGTTTGATATTTTTAATAACCACATAGACACATAGTTCACATAGATTATGAGTAATATGT
>DYKL01000002.1:11912-42544 GCA_020722645.1 Acetofilamentum sp.
AGTATTTTAAGGAGATATTTTTAATAACCACATAGACACATAGTTCACATAGATTATGAGTAATATGTCGGCAAGTATTTTAAGGAGATATTTTTAATAACCACATAGACACATAGTTCACATAGATTTTTAAATATGTTATTTCGTAACAATCCATAAGTTTAGTCTATAAAGCTTGCCTTGAAAGGGTCTATTCATTGATTATCAAATAATTATGTTAATTATTGTGGGCTTTTTGTGTTGTTAATAATTAGATTTTTGTGATTATTGTGGTACAATGTTTATATTTTTTACATAAGACTCATAAAATTTCAACGTTTAGTTTTTCAAGTTTTTCATTTATTTCAAATAAATTACTTTCTAATACCTTAAAAATAATAGTGCAGGATTCGGTAAAATTTTGTTCCGTAATTTCTGCATTTTCTTTTTTTAATAATGACATTACATTGTTTAACAATGCATAATCAAATTTTATTTTAACAATTACTTTAAATTCTTCAGTTATAATTTCGGAGTTTTTTATAGCATCTTCAGCAGCAGTTCTGTATGCGTTTATCAAACCCGGAACTCCTAATTTTTTCCCTCCGAAATATCGAACGACAACAACCAAAATGTTAGTTAAATCAAAAGATTTGATAGCATTAAATACGGGTGGTCCTGAAGAATTAGCAGGTTCTCCGTCATCACTGTAACGATAGTTTTTTTTGTCTTTGCCTAAAATAAAGGCATAAACATAATGTCTGGCGTCGTGATATTTTTTTTTTATGTCTTTAATAATTTCCTTGACCTCTTCTTCGGAATTAACAGGATAAGCAAGACCTATAAATTTACTGAGTCTGTCTTTGAATAAACTTTCAGATTTGTATTTTATTGTTTTATATTTGTCTGAATCACTCATTTCTCAGTCCTAATTCTATTTTCTTTAAATACATTTGAATTGTATTTTCAAAGCCAAAATAAATTGAATCGCTAATCAAAGCATGTCCAATTGAAACTTCTTTGGTAAATGGGATTTTTTTAATGAAAAATTCAAGGTTTTCAAGGCTTAAATCATGACCGGCATTAATGTCAAGTTTTAATTGTTTAGCCAAATTTGCGGCTTCAACAAAGGGCTTTATTGCAACTTCATGATTTTCGGGAAAATTTGATGCATAAGGTTCTGTGTAAAGTTCAATTCTGTCTGTTCCGGTTTTTTTTGCATATTCTATGTTTTCCAAATTTGTATCGACAAAAATTGATGTTCTGATACCCTCTGCTTTAAATTCTTTAATAACGTCAATCAGAAATATAAGATTTTTTTTTGTATCCCAACCTGCATTGGAAGTAATAGCGTCTGGTGGGTCGGGAACCAATGTTACTTGTGCCGGTATTATTGTTTTAACTAATTCGATGAATTTTTTATTTGGATAACCTTCTATATTAAATTCCGTTTTGACGACTTTTTTAAGTTCAAAAACATCAGAATATCTGATATGTCTTTCATCTGGGCGAGGGTGTACTGTTATTCCCTGAGCACCATATTTTTCGGCTTTAACAGCTGCTTCTGTTACGTTTGGAACATTTCCGCCTCTTGCATTTCTAAGAGTTGCAATTTTATTGATATTTACGCTTAAACGTGTCATTTTTTTTGCGAAATTATAAAAAATCAATAAAAAAACAAACCCGACTTTTTGTCGGGCAGTTTTCGATATTATTTTCCTTCAATATGCTCTTCTTCTTCTTTGTTTAGAGGTATATTAAGGCTAAAAAATGGTGAAACATAATGAGTAGCTTCAAAATTCATATCTGACAAAAATGCATAAGTCCATTTAAAATCCACACCTGCTGTTAATTGAAGTTTTATAACGGGTGCTTCGTAAAATGTCCATGCTAAAAGGGTTTCAAACATAGTTTCGTCACCAAATTCGAAAAAATCAATAAAATCAGTTACGTGTGCTTGGTGCAATGATGTGTAAAATGTAATATCTTCAAATATATTTGATAAATCTAATCCTAAATATATTTCAGCAGGATGTGTTTCGTTAATTTTGTCTTCAAATATTATGTTAGAATGTAAGATAACTTTGTCTAATATAGATGCACCTAATTTCAGATACATTCCTTGGTCGGAATGAGAACCTACAAGGGATAAAATTCGTGCATCTTTGTTGAGTTCATAAGAAAAATTGTAAAAACGAGAAATATAATAATCTGAATTCCAAAATCTTTCAGCTCTTAAATTAATTCTAAGTAAATTACCTACAAATGAAAAATTTAAATCAGTTCCAACAGCCCAACCCATTCCGTTTGTATAATTTTGGATGTGAGAGTTATTAATTGTGTTTATTAATTGCATCAATGAATCTGATTTAACTTTTTGGATATAACCTGCCTGTCCATAAAGTCCCCATCGCATAAAATTGAAGTTGAGCAGATATAACCCCATATCACCAGAAAAACTATTTATTCCTTTGTCTAAGAAGTAGTTAGTTCTTAAAGTTAATGAATCGTTTTGAGTCAAAATTGATTTATCATAATCAGTGGCATAAGCTAAGCCTATTTCAAAAGTTTTGATGATTGGGATTTCTGTTGCTCCAAACGGTTTATAATATGGTCTGATGCCAAACAGACTTAAAGAACTGAAATTAACATCACTATATAAAAGTTCTAAGCCAACAACATCTTTAAAGAGTAAATCAAATTCAAATCCAAGTTTTCTTTTTTCAAAACTAATTGAATTATTGTAATCAGATATTAGCATTCCAAACCCCAAATGAGCGCCTCTGAGTTCTCCGATTCTAAAATAGACATTATCTTTTTTCTTTCTGCCAAATCGAAAATATTTTATAATTCTTGCTGCACCAATTCCATCTTTATATTCATCAAGTCTGAATTTACCTGTATTAATGTCAAACATAAGAGGAATATCAAGACCAAACCCGATTTTTCCGAAAGACAATTCAGGTTTTAACCTCATACCTATTAGAAATTGGTCGCCGATATTTGTGAAGTTGAAATTTCCGCCAATTCCTTCATCAGAGTGGTGTACGTCAGGGATTTCAAAAACGTCGGCGTTTTTTGTATCTGTTTCGTTGTCAGGTTCTTGACCAATTGAAATTAAAAATGTTGTCAAGATAAGCGTAAATGTAAATAAAAGTTTTTTCATTTTCATAGATTTTAATGTTAGTTAAAAAGGTGTTTTTGTATTATTAATGTCATTAAAATTAGTTTCGAAAGAATTGTCATCATTCATTTTTGAAGAGAAGGTTGTTATTTCAGGATTAATAATAATATCAGAAATTGATTCATCTGGTTCGGTGAATTTTGCAAGATAATCGATAAATCTTAAATTTACATCAGTTACCGCACCGTTTCTGTGTTTTGCAATTATAATTTCAGCAACACCTATAAGAGATTTGTCATCTCTGTCAACTGTAATATTGTATTTTTCAGGTCGGTGAATAAAAGTAACAATGTCGGCGTCTTGTTCAATAGCACCTGATTCTCGCAAGTCTGATAGTTGAGGTCTCTTGTCTTGTCTGCTTTCGACAGAACGATTTAGCTGAGAAAGAGCAATAACGGGTACGTTAAGTTCTTTTGCAATTGCTTTAAGTCCTCTTGAAATCTGACTTACTTCTTGTTCTCTGTTGTTTTTTATTTCAGGAGGTCCTGACATTAATTGCAAATAATCAATCACAATAATTTGAATTCCGTGTTGAATTTTCAATTTTCTGCATTTTGCTCTAAGTTCAGTTAAAGAAATAGCCGGAGTATCATCAATAAAAATCGGGGCTGATTCTAATGGTTTTATTTTTTCTTCAAGTTGTTTCCAGTCTTCTGTATTTAATTTTCCGGTTCTCAAATTTTCAGACGGAATACCTGTTTCGCTAACCATAAGTCTCGTAACAAGTTGCACGTCAGACATTTCAAGAGAAAATAATGCTACAGGAATGTTATGTTCAACAGCCATATTTCTTGCCATAGAAAGCACAAAAGCAGTTTTACCCATTGATGGTCTTGCTGCAACTATTATTAAATCTGATGGTTGCCAACCTGAGGTAACCCTGTCTAATGATTGCCAACCTGATGGTATGCCGCTGAGTTTGGTTTGTTTATTTCCAAGTTTCTGGATTCTGTCCATTGCCGTTTTTACAATTTGGTTCATCGATTTTGAAGCAGAGCGAACATTTTCGAATACTAAATCAAAAATTTGTTTTTCTGAAAAATCAAGCAAATCTTCAACATCTTCGGCTGCTTCATAAGCTTTGGTTTGCATTTTATTTGCTATGTTAATGATTTCACGTTTGATGTATTTCTCGGCAATTATTTTAGAGTGGTATTCTAAATGAGCCGCTGAACCGATTTTGCTTGCCAAATGGTTTATATACACAGGTCCTCCTACAAATTCCAAATCGCCGTTTTTTCTGAGTTGTTCTACAACTGTTAATTGGTCAATTGGTTGATGAGTGGTTGAAAGTTGAACAATTGCTTTAAAAATTTTTTGATGATTTTCTTTATAAAAGCTATCGGGTTTTAATGTTTCAATTACTGAAATATCAGAACCGGGTTCAATCATAATAGCACCAAGAACTGCTTCTTCCAAATCAACAGCCTGTGGTGGAATTCTGTTTAATTCTTCGTTTTGTTTTTTTGCCATAGTTAAATTTCAATTTCTTTAAAGTGTCCTATTTTAGTAAATTTTTTAATTCTGTTATCAATTAATTCAATAGAATTGATTTTTGATAACTTGTTAATATCTTGTAAGATAACTTTTTTGACATTTTCAAAAATTTCAGGAGGATTATTATGAGCTCCTCCGAGAGGTTCTTTTATTATGCCGTCAATAATCTTGGCTTTTTTCATATCATCAGCAGTAAGTTTGAGTGCATCAGCAGCTTCTTTTTTAAAATCCCAGCTTCGCCATAAAATCTGAGAACAAGATTCGGGAGAAATTACTGAATACCAAGTATATTCGAGCATATAAATTTTATCCCCGACTCCTATTCCGATAGCACCACCAGATGCTCCTTCTCCAATAATTACAGAAATAATCGGAACTTTAATACGGAACATTTCAAATAAGTTTTTTGCTATTGCTTCGGCTTGTCCTCTCTGTTCGGCTTCAATTCCGGGAAATGCTCCCGGGGTGTCAATAAGAGTAACTATTGGTTTGTTGAATTTTTCGGCTAATTTCATTAGCCTTAAAGCTTTTCTGTATCCTTCGGGATTTGCCATTCCAAAATTTCGATATTGTCTTTGTTTTGTGTTTTCTCCTTTTTGTTGTCCTATAAACATTACGCTTTTGTCATCTATCAAACCAAAACCACCGATCATAGCTTTGTCATCTTTAACATTTCTGTCTCCGTGAAGTTCAATAAAATTTCCGTTTGTTAAAGCATTTATATAACTTAATGTATATGGTCTTTCGGGGTGTCTCGAAATTTGTACTTTTTGCCATGCTGTCAAATTAAAATAGATTTCTTTTTTCTTTTCCAGTATTTTTTTTTCCAGTTCCAGAACAGTAGAGCTGATATCAATTTCTGAGTGTTCTCCGATTTCTTTTAATTTTTCTAATTGTTCGATTAAATCTTTTAGAGATTCTTCAAAATCTAATAAAATCATAGTATTTTTGTTTTTTTTTTTAATTGATTTTGTAAAAACAAATATAGTAAAAGTTTCTTTATATAATTTTTTTTGCAACTTTTTTTTTCAACTCAAATCTTCTTGTTTATTAACACTATTAAAAATAACTTTATGAAAATTAAGATATTGCTACTTTTTATTTCTGCTTTTTTTGTTAATAATTTAACAGCACAGATTGGGAATTTAAAATTCGCCGATATTTTTGGAAATAATTACCAAAGTAATGAAATTACAGCCTCAGGTAAGTATATTCTTATCGATTTTTTTACAAATGCATGTCAGAGTTGTCATGCAATAGCTCCATATATTGATACAATGCACAGAGATTTCGGCTGCGATTGCGGTGATATTTTTTTTGTTGCTATGAATGCAAGTTATGCAAGCACTAATGAGCAAGTTTTTGATTTTACTCAAAATTTCGGAGTGAATTTTACTGCTGTAAGTGCTCAAGGTGCAAGTGCAAGTATCGCAGAATATTTAGGAGTTCATTGGACTCCATTTTTTGTTTTAATTGACACAAATAATAATGTAATACTTGACACTACATATTATATCAGCAATTATTATAAACTAAAAGACACATTGCTTTTACTTGGAATTACAGAAACATTTTGTTGCGGAGCAGAAATAAAATATTATGAATTGAGAACTGATACTGACACTTTTATTGGTGAAATTGACATTCAAAACAAAAAAATATCTGTAAGCGTTGTCGAAGGTACTAATTTAGAAAATACTATCCCTTTTTTCATAGCTTCATCAGAATCTTCTGTTTTCTATAATGAAAATATTCAAATTTCGGGTGAAACAGAGGTCGATTTTTCAGATAGCCTTGTTAATTATAATGTTATTGCTCAGATAGATACAATCGAGAGTGAATGGAGTGTAGAAATTAATATTGCAACAAAACAAATTGAGCAGCAAAATAAAAAAATTGAGTTATATCCAAACCCGACGAACGGAATTATATATTTTTCAGACATTACTTTAATAGATAATGTTACAATTTACAATTTTTATGGTGAAAAAATTGCAGATTATAAACCTACAAACAATATGCAAGATTACAGCTGTTTAAACAACGGAATTTATTATTTTGTTTTAAAACAGGGAGGATATTACTTTAATTATAAGATAGTTAAAAAATAAAAAAACGCTCATTCGAGCGTTTCTCTTTATCTATTCAGGATGAATAGCTTCTACCGGACAAACATCAGCGCAAGCGCCACAGTCTGTACATAATGATGGATCAATTTTGTAGATATCACCTTCGCTGATAGCTCCAACGGGGCATTCATCAATGCAAGAACCGCAAGCTGTACAATCGTCTGAAATAACGTAAGCCATATTAATAAATTTAAAGTTTTTAAATAAAAGATATTGCAAATGTAATTATCAAATTTTAAAAATAAAAATTTTAACACATTTTTTTATGGAGTTAACGCAAATCGCACTTTGAAGCCCGATTCAACATTTGTTGTACGGGGCGCTGTATTCGTTTCCATCAAAGAGTGACTATAGAAATATTGAATACTCAATTTTTGATTGATTGAATAATCGGCTGTAAAAGACAAAGAAAAGTTATCTCTTTCCGTATTTTCCTGTGATATGTTTTCTACAATTCTTCTGTAAATTTCTATGTCGTGTCCGAATGTAAAGTCCAATCTTAGATTTAAGTCGCTGTTTAGTTTTTGTGGATTTCCACCAACTTTTATGTTCATTTTAAGTTCTTTGAAAGTATAACCACCTCCAAAAGTAAAAGAATTGTTATGACTTTCACGGATTTGGTTATTGCTGAAACTTAAAAATAGATCTCTTGATTTTTTGTATTCAAATCTGGTACTAAGTGTACCGTTCCAAGTAATATCAAGCCCGAAAAAAGGAAGAAATTTTTCACTAATCATGATACCCTGTATCTCATATTGAGGAATAAACAAGCCGTTTGTTTCGTATAAAGCATCGCTTATTCCTATTTGCTCATATAAATCAAAATTATAGTTCGGATTAGATTGAAAATCATTTACAGTGTATGTTGAAGCATATGAGTGAGTAAGGCTGATTTTTTTTACGTAATTTTTTATAAAAGGTAAATTTGAAAGACCGTCAAATGTTAATCGCCAATCAGGTAATGGAATAGCAAGGAATGAACTGTATCCTAATTTATCAGCCGAAATTCCCGAATAAGCAGTTAAAAATGATGTTATTAAAACAGATTGAGATGTATGACTATAACCAACAGGGTAAGTATTTCCCAGAGAATCAGTATATGTGTTCAGTTGATAATTTTGGTCTTTTAAAGCTCTTTCTCTCGCTAATTCCATAGCAATATCTTGTCTGGAATCCAGAAAATTTTCGTAGTATTTAGAATAGAAATTGGCGCTTGTGTCTATCCTTTCAAAAGCAGAAACAATTGTGTTAAAAGAAATAAAGAAGTTCCCGTCAATCACTTTTGTTTTTTCGTTAAAAATACCGGAAGTTGTATTTCCATATATGTTTTCATTAAATGCAATATTTCTTTGGAAATTCACATCAAGTCTAACATTGTTAACTGGTGCAAGAGAGAATCTTACTCTGATTTCTTCTGATTGTGTAAAATTAATAGGCATATTAAATAAACTGTCTTCTGTTAACCAGCCTCTTTGGGCAAAATTATCTACTATTAACCTGTCTTGCAATCCAGCCATAAATTCAAATCCGGGAGCCAACTGATTATTCAATTTTTCACTACCGAAAATTAGGGCATTGGGTATATAACCGTTTAATAATGTTCCGCCTGCATTTTTGTAGTTTATTGATGCACTTTCCAACATCATCAGAGTTTTTAAAGTATAATCAGAAGCAATCAGTAAAACACTTTCATTTACTTTCTTTTTGCCTATAATTTCTAATTTGACATTGTCTAATGTAGTGTCTGTTGTGAATTTAATTCTGTTTTCGTTAATTATTTCGTAATTGTCTGATTTAATAGGTCTTCCGTCTTGTGCGTATAGTTGGAATTTTGTAATATTTTCGGTTTTCAAGTTGTGGTTTACAAATTGAGGTACATTTTTTTTAAGTTTAACCGTTACTTCTGTTTTGACCTCTTTATCTTCTTTTTTTACAGGTGTTCTGCCGTTTTTTGTGAATCTGGAATTAACTTTTTTAAGGTATGGAATACTATTGTATAAAGTGTTGAAGTTTAATTGACCATTTAATCTTAAAGTTCCGGAATTTTGGATTGTATTCCCAAAATAAACTGTGTATTCTTCAGTCGAATCGGTTTCAGGGACAGTAAATGGGTCAATTCCTCTACGCCAGTCATAATTTGCGGCATAATCAGCAGTCAAAGAAGTCCAGCCGAGAAGTGGTAGTTTATTTATAGGAACTCTGTAATTTATTTTTATTTGTTCGTTATAATCTGTATTTCTACCTAAGTCGTACATATTTAAAAATATTGTATCGCTTGGATGTTTAATTCCCCATTTTTCGAACAATGTTTCTTGTTCTCTCCAACCGTCAGGCTCAATTCTTGCAGCATTCATCGTAGTTAAGTCAATTCGTAAGGAGTTGCTTAATCGATAGCTGATATCAAGATTTCTTGACCATAAAAAGTTTTTTTGATAAGAAGTGGGCAAATCAATAGCGTAATCGCTGATTTGTCTGTTTTTAAATTTCGTATATTGCCTGTTTACATCAGTTGAAGCACTGATTCTTGTTGGTAAATAATAAAAATTAAAATCCTTAATAATCTGAAAAGCTCTGTGTTTCAAGAATTTAATTTTTTTGAATGGAGTAACTGCTTTTGAGTTAGGAGCATAATTGTAATTAATGTTGAACAATATATTTTGTTGAATGTAAAATTCGATAATAGGAGTACGGTTATATGATTCGTTGAATGCAAAAGATGTGTTAAAATTAGAAATTTTCCAGGGAGCAATTATGGAACTTGTGTTTTTAGGTTTGTCGCCAGTGGTGTTTTCCGTTTTTTTCGGTTTACCCATCATACTGACGTTTGTAAAATTAAAACTTCTTCTTACTGTGTATGTTTGAGCGGCATTTTTCAGAGATGTTTTTTCTTCATCAGATAAAACAGATAATGCATCATTAAATTTTATATCTGGGTCGAATGGATTATATTCAGGATTTGACAAACTTTTTGAATACCCTAAATACATAGGAATAGAAACACCATATTCTTTAGGGAAAAATTTACCAAATTGGATTTGAGTAGTGATGTCATATTCAACTACCTGATCAGAATACCTTTCGTTAACTCTTTTTTCAATACTTCCAAAGCCCGGAGTGTGAGTGTACCCGGAAACGGTAAGGTTTGCAAAATCAGCAAAATTGGTGCTTACTCTGGCATTAGCCGCCCAACCACCGTTTGAATTAAAATCTGTAAGCCTTAATTCGTTTACCCAAATTTCAGCAGATTTTTCCATTCCATCATCGTTTGGGTCTAAATTGTTTTCCCGTCTTGGATTTCTTACTCCAATCATTATTGATTTAACATTAGACAAATTCGGATTGCCAATTACGGTTATTTTATTTTTTCCGTCATAAATATAATAAGGCAAATTCATGGAAACATTTGAGTTTGGAATGTTCATTGCAGTATTTCTTTGCAGCTTGACTTCCAGTAAAGCTTCGAAGTTAAGATTTAGCTCGTTTTCAGAGGGCCAAACAATGTATCTGTCAGGGTCTTCAACTTCTTCATCGCCGGATTCATAATGACCGGCAAGGGTTTTTTTCAAAGGTATTTCATATTCGTAATAATTGTTTGTAAAGTCAGAGCCGAGTCTTACGAACAATGTAATATCATAATCATTAAGTTGTGCTTCTTCGTCAATTAAAGCTTCGGCGTGAACGTACATTTTCAGATATTTATATTTTCTTAGGTCTAAATTAATGTTTTTATAAACTCCTTTGGCTTCTCCATCAGGCAAATTGATAACTTTCATTGTCATTGCCTGTTCGTTTAATTTTCTTAATTGTTGGTCAAACGGGTCTTGTTCTCTTGTAACGCCCGGAGGCATTATATAATTAACAGGTTCTTTTTGATTACTTTCTTCTATATTTACGATTGATACATCAAGCGAACCATTGCCTTCTGGTTCCGGAATAATTATTGATTCACCACCTTCGGTAATATTATATTCGTATTGTCTCCATTCTTCTTTTACTAAGTGTAATTTAGCAAACCTTAGAACGATATCGTCTTCAAAACCGGTTAAAAACATTCTAATAAATCTTATTGATTTGAAGCCCTGAACATAACCTACAACTTTGTCGGGGTTTTTTACAGGAATTTTGTATTGATACCACGTAACAATCTGAGAGTCATCATCATTTGGCAAAGTTGGCACATCAGCTTCTACTTTGTTAACAATGTAGTTTTGTCCCACATTCATTTGATCCGGTGCAATGTGGATTTGATATTGGTAATATGCTTCGTAATTGTCCAATGTATTGTCTTTGTTTACGTCTTCCATATCTGGATATTGCGAAACAGCAGACAGGTTTAAATTTCCGGTATTTATGGGTGAGTTTCCTTCCGTTCCGTTAAAACTTTTATATCGTTCTAAAATATCAGCCTGAATATCGTCATAATATTCATCAAGAAAATAAGTAAAATTGTCTTTGGCGGGGTCGTTTGATGCTGATTGAAAAGCAAGTGAATTTGTGCCATATAACTGGGAAATTCTTTGTAAATATTCATTATAAAAAGATGATTCTTCATCATCTAACAAGCCATCATAACCGGCATCTTGGATTTGTCTGATATCCGGATTATTATCAAAATTCTGAGTTGTCATTTGCACTTTTGAAACAATACCCCATTGAGTTGTATCTACTAATGTCGGGTCAGGCGGGTAGGGGATACCGTTTTCCATACTTTTTCTAGAATCTTTAAGAATATCTTCAGAAATATCACCAAGATTTATGTATAAATATCCACCGGTTGATAAGGAATCATAAATAAACGGGTCTAATAACCAAAATTCAATAAAACCAATGTTTGAACTTTCAAAATCGTTTATATACAAATCACGCATTATACCTCCCCATCGTGAGTCGGGATTAATTAATTCTCCGTTTTCGTCAATACCTGCAGAAATACCGCTTTCACCTTCTACATCAAAGTTATAAGGACCTCTTTCGCTTGGATAATAAGCTAAATTTAAAACAGTCATTCTTGTTGGTAAATTACTGAAATTTTGACGGTTCGGGAAAATTTCTTTTTCAAAAATTAAACGAACATTATGGTTTGAAATGTCGTCTAAGCTTATATGTGCCGGTCTTAATGTGCTTTTTTTTACAAGTAAATCTTCCAGAATATCATACCAAGCAAGATTTGCCCGATTATAACCCGATATTCTGTTGTCTTGTTCGGTTGCTTCAGGGAACATATCGGGTTGTCCCTGCGGAACACTTGAAATAACCCAGGCAGACGGGGCTTTTAGGTCAATATATGATTGGCTGTCTTCAAAATCGTCAATAAAAGCAAGTCCTTCTTTATCAATAACTCTGGGATTTCCTGGAACTAATTGAGCAAATTCCGCTGAAATATTTATATTTGAAGGAGCTTTAGTTTGAATAAAAGGCAAAAAATCTACCATTTGAGTAAGAAAAGGAACTTCATCTGAAAAATTTGTATTAAAACCGTACATTGTGTTTGAAATCGGCTCAACTCCAAATCGTGTTTTCGGGTCCATTGGTAATTCAGATAAGTGCATCACAGTACTACCAATATTAAAATTCGGGTTAAACTGATAATTAAAATGAGAACCGACAAGACTTTTGGTTGTCAATCCGAACATATCATTACTTTCAAGTGTAATTTTTATTGGCATTCCTGAATTAAGCAAAGCATCATTCAAAATAGTTACTTTTCCAATATTATAATCTACAGTGTAATCAGAACCCTCTGTCAATTGATTTCCGCCTTGAGTAACAATAACAGAGCCTTGCGGCAGATTAAAAACATTCAGATTTATTTCATTTCCGCCAGAGGATTTATATTTACCTCTGATATAAAATTTGTTTTTTACGGCAGTTTGCTGAGCAATATATTGCGTAGAGTCATATAGTTCAGTAAAAATGTATTTTCGTGCAATCTGATCATTATCAATTTGTTTTTTCAGATAATCTCCGAATGGTTCAAGTTGTGGAAATATTATCAGGGCTTTATTTTTATTAACAGTTATTCCTTCTATAAAGTCGTAAAAACCGTCAGGATTAGGGTTGTTTTGATTATCTGCATTGTCCAAATTCATTACCGAGAGTAATCTTTCATTAGCAATGTTTCCTTCCGGAATATAATTAATTGCAGTACCTGTGCGGTCATTGTTATAATAAATTTCAAGTGAAAATTCTTCTTCAGATAACGAATAAGTATTTAAACTGTAAATATTTTTCATCATTAAGTCCCAGGTTGGAAGGTTTGGAGTAGAAGCAGGACCTCGTAAAAGTTTCAGAATAAGAGTTTGCGGAGATTCAATATCATTTGAAAATTCACCGACCTGATAAGTTTTCCCGTCGATAGTGTATTCATAAGCTATAGCTAAAATTTCGCCGGGTTTAAGTTCTGCATTAATAGAAATGTATCCCAAGTCATTGTTAACATAATATTCAGTTTCTTTTAATTTTCTGGCACTTTCTAATTTTACAAAATCCACACCTTCTTTAAAACCGTTAATTGAACTAAGAATATTTGACACTTCCGAAATATTTCTTATGCCGGAATAAGTCGTAGTCATTTGTTCATAAAGAGTGTTCAGATTATTAGACGGAAATTGTTCAGCGGGGTCTTGATTGAACAGTAAATTGGCATAAATGTCTTTTTGAGCCTCAGCAATATCAAGAAAAGCAACAATGTTTCTGGCATTTTCAAAGTCAGAGGTTTTATTTGTCACCCAGACTTCAACTCTGGTTATTTTCATAGGACTTGTAACCAATGGTAAGTTCTCCATTGCTTCTTCATAGTGGTCACGAAAGTAATGAGAAAGAAAAAAGTGTTTGTTGGCTTCATAATCGCCTGCTGAGATATCAAAATCGTTAAGTACAGAACCGCCTTGGATTTCAATTGTTTTTGATTCCCCTTTTTGATGAGAAAGAACATTAGTAATTGTAAGTTTTCCGAATTTTAAATCGGTTTTGATACCAAAAAGAGTTGTACTACCGGGGATTAATGAGTTTTCGATAGGAAAAGTAACATCACCGGCTTCAATTTTTTGGATTATTTCGTCTTCTTCGCCGGTATAATCAATTTTTTTGCGGTTTTCAAAATCAAAAAGTGCTTTTGTGTTATAGTTAATACCAACATTCATTTTGTCTCCCACTTTCCCGTTAACACCAAGCTGAATGTCCTGGGAAAAATCAAAAATAGTTTGTGTTCTTTGTCTTTTTGGAAGAATTGGGTTATCTGTATCGTAATATTTTATACCAAGTGTAACATCAACGTTTCCGTTAGGTTGAACTGTAATCTGGTCGCTACCGAAAATTTTATCCATTCCTTTTAACCCAAGATTAATTTGCGGGTTAAGAAAATCGCTCAAAAAACTTTCATCAGCATTTGTGTTATCAGCTTTTATTTTTGCTTTCCAGTTATCAGACATTATTGATTTTTGACGATATTTATTGTAATCCTCAAAAGACATAACGTAAGGTCTTGAAATTTCTATGTTTCCGACTTTTTCAACAATAACAAAATTACCGGTTATCGGGTCGTATTTTATTTCCTGTTCAAAAACAGATGGGTTTTCTAAGTATAAAGGTGAATTATACTTGCTGTTTAAAAGCGGATTTTCAAAATATTTTATTGGATATTTCAAAGTTGAAGTATCTGTTTGTGCATAATTTTTAAGACTGAGCAAAAAAATTGCACATATCAGCAAAAATATTTTATTTTGAGACTTTGTCTGATTCATATAAATCATAAATTTTTAGTCAAAAGTTAAATAAAAATTTTATGTCAAAAATCTTTTGCGGTTTATAATGTTTTGAATTTTAATGAACAAGAAAATTGACCTGAATAATTAACGATATTAAAACAAATATAGTGTAATCCGGTTGTTAAAGATAGTTTAAAATAATGATTTAATTGGACATATTTTGAATGCCTAGTTTAACAAGTTGTTCAACAGTAATATCTGGCTTTGATTTTGTGATTTTTTGAACAATTTGCTCTGAATTTTTTTTGCTGAAACCAAGTTGAACCAGAGCATAAACCGCTTCTTGTGCAACAGGAGAAGAAATTTGGGCATCAAATAAATCAGTCGTTTCGATTTTGGAAACTTTGTCTTTTAAATCTATAATAACTCTCTGTGCAGTTTTCAGACCAATACCTTTAACGCTTTTTATCGTGTTTTCGTCTTCTTTCAAGATTGCTCTCACAATTTCCGCGGGTTTAAGAGAAGAAAGCATTAGTCTTGCGGTATTTGCGCCAATTCCTGATACAGAAATTAATTGTCGGAAAATTTCTCTTTCGCTTTTATCTGCAAACCCGAAAAATGAGTTGCTGTCTTCACGAATAACCTGATGGATGAATATTTTTACGTTTTTACTGTTGTAAATTTTTTCGTAAGTATTCAACGAGATATTTATTAAATAACCAATTCCGGCAGTTTCGACAATAACAAATGAAGGTGAAATTTCTGCAATTTCTCCTTTGATATATTCGTACATATTTATTTATTTATTTATTTTTAAGGTTTAAAAGAAATGTAAAATCGTCATTTGGAGTAAGTTCTATTGGCTGTTGACCGAATTTGAATATTCTTGCATTTCTTTTTCCGATAAGTTTTATTGAATTATTAATTATTTCAAGCATCGTACCTTCTCTAAGTCCAACAACATATATGCTTTTGTTCATTTCAATAAATTCTTCGATTCTCATTTCTCTTGTTTCACCGGCGTGTCCTTCGGGGTGTGCGTCAAGATAATGAGGATTTATTTGAAAATCAACAAGTTTGAGAACGTCAAAAGAAACAGGTTCGGTTACAGGCATATCGTTGGTTGTTCTGATGGTTGGACAAGCAACATTTGAACCGGCACTCCAGCCGATATACGGAGTACCGTCGAGGACTTTATTTCTAATTGCGTTAATAATACCGTGGTCTTGCATTCTTTTGGTAAGAGCAAAAGTGTTGCCCCCTCCAATTATTATTGCTTCTGCATTTTCAACAGCTTCAACAGAGTTTTCGAAGTGGTGAATAGAAATTATATCGTGACCGATTTTTTGAAAATTATCTTTTACTTTTTTTTCGTAGTCGTCAAAACTAAAAGTAACTGCTGCATAAGGGATAAAAAGAGCTTTAATTTTTTTTTCGCCCAGAAAATTTTTAATATTTTCGATACAATGAGCTAAATAAGCTTCGCCTGCATTAGTTGAATTGCTGATAAGTAATAATTTCATTTTAATTTTTTTTATGAATAATGTTTACAAATTATTTAACTTTTGCTTATGATAAACGTTTTAAAAATAAAGAAAAAAATTATAATTGCAAATAATCAAAATGTGAATAATTTTGTTGCAAAAATATAAATAAAAATCAATCAATTTCTTGTAATAAAAATTAAAAATATTAAAACAATAGTTTTTAAGGACATTTCAATAAAAATCATTTGTTTTTTTTAACAAAAATCAGTAATTATGATTAAAAAAATTATCTACTTCGGCTTAATTTATTCTATTTTGATGTCTGTTGGTTGTACAATGAGCAAACATTATCTTAAACAGGGGAATTATGATATGGCAACACGCGAAGCCGCGAGAAAATTACAAAAAAATAGAAATAAAGAAAAACACATCATGGTCCTTGAAGAAGCGTATCCGAAAGCTCAGAAAAATGATGAAGACAGAATATTATTCCTGCATAAACAAGGAGAACCCGACAGATGGGACGAAATTTTCAAAATATACAGTAATATGGAATTGAGGCAGGTTTTAGTAGAAAATGTAACACCTTTGTATCTTGAAGGACGAAAAATTGAGTTTGCTCACGTTGATTATGACGAAAAAATAATTGAAGCAAAAATCAAAGCCGCTGACTATTATTATGCTCATTCCAAGCAACTTTTGGAATCCGGAAATAAATTTTCGAATCGACAGGCTTATGAAGAATTATTAAAGGTTAAAGAATATACAAAGTCATATTCAGATGTGGATAATTTGCTGCAACAAGCATATACAAACGGACTTAGCAATGTTATTTTAGTTGCAGTAAACAGTACGCCATTTAAACTACCTGAGGATTTTATGATTAACTTAATTAATTTTCCTGTAGGAGATTTGAACAGTTTTTGGATAAATTATTATGCATTGGACACCAAAGATGTAAATTATGATGTAGCTGTAAATGTCGTTTTAACAATTGCAGATGTTTCTCCAAATAATATGTCATCAAATGAATTTACCGAAAGAAAAGAGGTAAAGGACGGTTGGGAGTATAAGTTGGATTCAAACGGAAATTTTGTGTTGGATTCAGCCGGAAATAAAATAAAAGTACCAAAATATAAAACTATAAGTTGTAATGTATCAGAAGTAAGACAATTCAAAATAGCTCACATAGAAGGAGCTGTAAACTATGTTGATATAGCTTCAGGTCAAATTATTTTGTCAGTTCCGATTGCGGCAGACCATTTTTTTGAACATTATTATTACAAAGCAGACGGAGATTTAGATGCCTTATCAAATGAAACAAGAGCTAAAATAAAATCAATGCCGATAGCATATCCAAATGATTTTGAAATGATATATGCCGCAAATCAAACAATAAAAGATTTAATTTATCAGGTTTTGATGGAAAACAGACCATTTTTAATATCAAGATATTAGATTATGCAAGAAGAATTAGGAATATTGGTAGGTGTTTCTTTAAAAACAGACCCCGAAACAAAAGTTTATGAATACTTAGATGAGTTGGAGTTTTTAGCAGAAACAGCCGGAGTAAAAATTATCAAACATTTTGTACAGAAATTGGATTATGTCCATCCAAGAACATTTGTAGGCATAGGAAAATTAGACGAAATTTCAAAATTTGTTGAAGAAAACGAAATCGAAATTGTAATTTTTGATGATGAGTTAAGTCCTTCACAATTAAAAAATTTAGACAATATACTTAAAGTGAAAATACTTGACCGAACAAATTTAATTCTCGATATTTTTGCAAAAAGAGCACAAACCTCAGTAGCTAAAACACAGGTTGAACTTGCCCAATATAAATATCTATTGCCCAGATTAGCAGGAATGTGGACACACTTGGAAAGGCAAAGAGGTGGTATAGGTTTGCGAGGTCCCGGGGAAAAAGAAATTGAGACAGACAGGCGAATTATCAGAAAAAAAATTGCCGATTTAAAAGCCGATTTGGAAAAAATTGACACTCAAATGCAAACCCAGAGAAAAAATCGAGGCAAGTTGGTCAGAGTTGCACTGGTAGGTTATACAAATGTAGGGAAAAGTACAATAATGAATTTATTGTCAAAAGCCGATGTATTTGCTGAAAACAAATTATTTGCTACCTTAGATACAACTGTAAGAAAAGTAGCAATCGGAAATCTGCCTTTTTTACTAACAGATACAGTCGGATTTATCAGGAAATTGCCTCATCATCTCGTAGAAGCTTTCAAATCAACACTTGATGAAGTAAGAGAAGCCGATTTACTGGTGCATATTGTGGATATTTCACACCCAACTTTTGAAGAACAAATTGATGTGGTTAATCAAACAATTAAAGAATTAAATTCATCAGATAAACCTTATATTATGGTTTTCAATAAAATAGATGTTTATAAATATCAACCAAAAGATGAATTTGATTTATCACCGAAGGAAAAAACTAATTATTCGCTTGAAGAATTTGAACAAATGTGGATAGCCAAAAATAAAACAAATTGTGTTTTTATTTCGGCAAAAGATAGAGTTCATATTGAAAATTTCAGAAAAAAATTATACGAAGAAGTAAAAAAAATACACATCAGCCGATTTCCTTATAATGATTTTTATTATCCTGATATAGAAGAAGATACTAACGAATAGCAGGAGAATAGTTTTTGTTAAAAAACAATTCGTATTTTTCAATCATTTTATCATTTGTAAACAAAGTATAATTTGAGTCGGTAATAATAAAAGTTTTGTATTTGTCTTCCTGCAATCCGTCAAAAACAGTACTTGTCGGTATGGTTTTGTAAAATTCAATTGCTTGGGATTGATTATCAAAATATTGCAAAGTAATCAATTTGTAATCATTTGTATAAGCCTCTTCTTTAATCTCAAAAGTTTTGGTATTGGAAAATTTTTCGGCATTTAATCTTAGTTTGAATCTTAAACCTTCAGTATCGGTTTTTTTATCAATTAAAACGATATAAAAGTGTTTACTTTCAGGGGCTACATCATATATATCAAAGTTATATTTTCCGCTTTCAATAAGGTAAAGTATATCTTGAGATAAATCAGCTATTTCAGTTTTTTGAAATTTTTTTACAATTAAATCAAGATAAAATACAAGTGAATCGTCATAACCTAAATTCCCATAAGCTTTAGCTTTTAAAAACAAAAAACTTGGAAATGTTTGAGAGTCTGGATATTTACTCAATCCTTCGTTAGCCAGATTTATGGTATTTTCATACTGGTTTTTATTGTAAGAAATCAATGTTTTGTCGAAAAGATTCAGAGCCTGTTGTTCTGTTTTGATAAGTTTATCAACAAAATTAGGGTCTAAAATTATTTTAGCGTATTTACTGTCTGGATATTGAATGATAATAAGCTGTTTGTAGTAATCGGCTTTGTAAGTATCATTTTCCAAAACATACAATTTATAAAGTCTGTAATATGTTTCTAATTTTAGGTAATTGTCCGGAAATCTTCTCATAAGTTCTTCGTATGTTCTGATTGCAGCAGAATTATCGTTAAGTCTGTGTTCATATACATCGCCGGCGTTGAAAAGAGCGTCTATAATTAAGTTGTTAGAAACTTCCATTGCAGAATCTGTCAAAGGTAAGTCCTGCAGGTAATACTCCGGATTTTTTTTATCAACTATCCTTGTCGAGTCCTCGGTTGGTGTTTCGTTTTGATCACCAAAGTCACTTATGAGAGTTTTGTTTTTTCTGCGCCAATGGTCTTCTAATTTTCTGTTACCCCATTTTTTCTTAAATTCATTTTGTCCTCTGCTAATTAAAACCGGATTGTACATATACCATTTTCCGCCTTGATTATCATTTTGGTTATTTTGGTTATTGTCAAAGTAAGGGTCATAATCATACTGATTGTTCATATCGTTCTGACGCTTTTGTTCTTCTTCAATATAATCCTGAATAAGATTGTTGATGAAAGCATTTCTATCATTTTCGGGCATATTAGCAATTCTTTGCAGACTGTCCTGAGTTTCGACAACACTCAGATATTCAACCAACATACCTGTATTTTCAGCTTTTTTTGATATTTGATTATATTCAGGATAATTTGTCGAAAGATATTGCATTGTACTATCGTAGTATTGACCAGCTTGTAAGAAGTCTTTTTTAGCGAAAAATATATCTGCAAGAGCCAGAAATGAAACAGCTTTTTGGTTATTGTTAGATACACTTGTGCTTGCAGAAAGTTTGAAATATTCAATAGCTTTGGGTTCGTTTTCTTCTTTTTGTTCAATTATTGCGAGAGCGTAATAGATTTGGTCTTTGTATTCTTCGTTTTTATCATCTTTGAGCATTTTCGAGAGCTTTTTTTTAATCTCAGCCGAGTTTTGACCTTTCGTAAAAACGGTTGCACTCATTATTTTGGCAGTAAAAACCATATCATAATTTGGGTTTATTTTAATAACTTTTTTAAGATTTTTTGCTGCTTGTTCATTATTCCCCGATAAATGTTCAAGTTGAGCAAGAATAAAATAAAATCTTGCTTTTTCGTCTTTGTTTTTTGTAAGTTCAATTCCTGAGGTTAGTCGAGAAATCGTATTTGCGTAGTCTTTTTGCCTAATATAGTAATCTGCAAAAACCAGATTAATGTCTTTATCCAAATTTTTAGGATGTCTAACGTCATTTTCTAATTCTGTTAAATAATTGTAAGCATCTTTATATTTTTCTTGTTCGATATATATTTTAGCAATCCACAATTGAGCCTCAAATCTTGAATCTTCGTATTTATACTCTGTAATAATTTTTCGGAAAGACCTCAAAGCTTTAGAGTAATCACGTTTGTAAAAATCAGCTTTGCCAATGAACAGATATGCTTCATCAATCCATTTGCAGTATTCGGTTCTTTTTAAAAATTCTTTGTCTTTTGGGGTTAAGTCCCCTTTGATTTTAGGTTTTACGGTTATAGAATGTACAGCGATTGTTTTTCCCATTTTGGATAATGTTCTTTCCATATCGCTTGAAGTTAATTTTACGGCTTCATCGTCAGAATGTTTATAAATAGGAAGTAAAATGGAGTAATTTTCTTTATACTCTCTGTCAATTTTAAGTTCACCGGCTTTATAACTTTCATTTCCATTAAAATACACGTTATAATGAGCTGTTATGTTGTGGTAAGTTCTTGTAACCGGAGTGTTTTTCTGGGTTGTACAAGAAAAAAACAAAAAGATTATTAAAATAAGCAGTATTGAAAATTTTTTATTCATTTATGTCAAATTTTTAGTAATCAAAAAAATTAGTATTTATACCCGTCAATTTCAATTTTTTCGGGTTGAATTAAATTTTTGTTAATATTTAAACGAAAACTGAGATAAGTTATTTTTTTGCCTTGTTCAAGGAACATTTTTTCATAAAAGGTCTGCGTTTGTTTAACAACGCTTTTACAACCAGACGAATATAAGTCTAAATATGCTTCTAATGGCTCAATTTGGTTGCTTTTTAAGGTGTCCAAAGTGTATTGATAGAGTTCAAAACTGTCAGTTTTTAGATGAATAATTCCGTTTTGAGTTAAGATTTTTTGATATAAATTAAGAAAAATAAATGAGCTTAATCTTTTTTTAGGTTTTTTGGGTTGAGGGTCAGGGAAAGGTATCCAAATTTCAGATACTTCTTGATTTTGAAAGAAATTGGAAATGTTTTCGATTTTTGTTCTTAGAAAAGCGACATTTCTAAGGTTTATTTCGTTGCTTGTTTTTGCACCACGCCAAATTCTTGCGCCTTTTATGTCTATACCTATAAAATTTTTATTGAAATATTTTTTTGCCAAATCAATTGTATATTCACCTTTGCCGCATCCAAGCTCAAGGATGATAGGATTAGTGTTATTGAAAAATTTTTCGTTCCATTTTCCTTTAAGATGAAAATCCTCTTCAAAAGATTCTTTCCCTGAATGTTGAAAAACATTAGGAAATTGAGCCATTTCATCAAATTTTTGTAATTTGTTTTTTGCCATTGCAAAAATAATTGTTATTGGTTTTTATCAATTATCAAACCTACTTCTTTAATCATATTAATTTTGTCTTGTCTAAGCCCTTGCTGTATTTCTACGAAATATTCACCGTTTTCTACAAAACTTACAGAATCTGCCCAGAAAGTTGAATATTTTATAAATTCGCCGTTTTTATCTCCAATCCATTTGTAATTATCATCTGTAAAATAACAGTTTACAGTATCGTACTGATAATTACCGTTAGGAGCAGTTGTTTTGATAAAAAGCCAGAGATTATTGTACTGATAATTTTTATGATGATTTATATTTATTATTAAATTATAAGTTTTTGTTATATCATCTATAGAAAAACGAAATTTTACAGTCGAGTTTATATTCCATTCATTATCAGGAATTTGAACAGATTCGTCAAAAAAATGTTCTTTTTGACAAGAGATTAAAAGTAAGATGCTTAATATTAAGAAATGTAGTTTTTTCACGATTAATTCTGTTGATTATTCTGATTATTGTTAGGTTTATTTTTGTTTTTTCTTTTTTTCTTTTTCTTATCGTTTTTAATTAAAGGTAATTTACTGTCTTCAATATCTTTTTTTGTCAATTTGACATTATGTTTACTGCTAATTAAATCAGCAAGTTCAATATTATCTTGAGTAAGAGTTTCGGGAAAAATATTTTTTTTGTTCATTTCAATAATTTCTTCAACTCTTTCGATTGTTAAAGGGGTTATATTAAGTGAGTTTTCAGGGTCAAAAGAATACCAAAGAATTTTTTTAAAAACGTCACTTTTCTGATAGTATGCTTTGCCGTTTTTTGTTTTGAGTGGGATAGAAATATCAGGAAAGTCTTTGCGGGCTTCGATATAAGCATCAATTTCGTAATTCAGGCAACATTTTAGTTTACCGCATTGACCGGCTAATTTAAGAGGATTAAGAGATAAATCCTGAAATCTTGCTGCATTGGTAGTAACAGAAGCAAAATTTCTTTTCCAGCTGATACAGCATAATTCTCTGCCACAAGTTCCAATACCACCAATTTTAGCTGATTCTTGCCTTGCTCCGATTTGTCTCATTTCAATTCTGATTTTAAATTCGGAAGCTAAAATTTTGATTAGTTCTCTAAAATCAACTCTGTCTTCGGCAGTGTAGTAAAAAGTAGCCTTTGAGCCGTCACCTTGAAACTCAACATCTCCGAGTTTCATATCCAAATTCAGTTCTTCTATGATTTCTTTGCTTCTTTTCAAAACCTGATTTTCACGAATCAAAGATTCATTCCACTTATCAATGTCTATAGGTTTTGCTTTGCGATAAATTTTAAGAAAACTTCCGTTAGGAGGAAGTTCGTGTTTAGGTATTTGCCAATAAACAGATTCACCTTGCAGTCCAACTATTCCTATATCGTGTCCAGAAGCTGATTCAACAGCAACAACATCTCCCTTTTTTAAAAAAAGTTCTTCGAAATTATTGAAAATTCCTTTTCTTCCGTTTTTAAATCTGATTTCCACCAGATTTTTAATATAAGGCGAAACTGAAATGTTTTCTGCCCAGTTAAAAGTATGCATTGTATCGTAAACGCTGTTAAAACAAACTTTGTCGTTTTCGTCAATAGGTTGAGAGCAACCTCTTGTGAGGTTTATATATTTTTTAATATCCATATAAGTCTGTTAATCGGGTTTTACTTTCAGAAGTTTTGCTAATTTGAGACATAAATCCAAAAATAAAATTTTTGGAGCAGCATTTCTTGTAATATCAAAAAAAGCATTATTAAATTCTTCGAAAAGTTTATCAATGTTTTTTTTATGTATAAATTGTTTAAATTTTGATGAAAATTCAGCTTCTTTTTTTGTTAAATAATTCAAATTTTTATCATCACTAATATTTAAAATAAAATTTTCACGCAGAAATCTGATAGAATATTCAATAAAAGATTTTTGTCGTTCTCTGCCGAGTTTACTAATTTCTTCGACAGTGTTTGTAATTTCTTGGATATTAAGAGAATACGAGTTTCTCATCATATCCGTAAAAAGATTAAAATTCTCAGATAAAATATTTTCACCGGAATTTGTTTCTTGTTGCAGAGTTTGTCTGGCATAAATGTAGTTCCCAGCGGAAATTTTAATAATGTCATTAAGAGTTACATCATCTGTATCATTAAATTCTTCTTTCAGAGCTTCTTTAAGTTCATCGACAGATAAATTATTAATTTTAATAAGCTGCGTTCTTGAGCGTATTGTTGTCAGCAAAGAGGCTTCGTCTTCTGTAATTAAAATAAAAAGAGTATAAGGTGGCGGTTCTTCAATTGCTTTCAATAGTTTATTCGCAGCAGTAATATTCATTTTTTCAGGCAAATAAATAATAACAACTTTATATTGAGCTTCAAAAGTTTTTAAATTAATAATTCGTATAATTTCCTGACTTTCTTGAGCATATATGCTTCCCTGTAAGTTATCGGAACCAATAAATTGAAGCCATTCATTATATCCGTGAAATTTACTTTTGAGAACAAATTCCCTCCATTGATTAATGAAATCAAGGCTAACAGGATTCGAAATACTTGGAGTTTTGACAACAGGGAAAACAAAATGCAAATCGGGATGAGCAATGTTGGCAAATTTTTTACAAGATTTACATTCGCCACACGAATCTCCGTTTTGTTTGTTCGTACAGTTTAGATATTGAGCATAAGCAATAGCTAATGAAATTTTTCCGATACCTTCTTGTCCGTAAAAAATCAGTGCGTGGCTGATTCTGTTTTTTTCAACTGTATCAATCAGTGCAGATATTGTTTGTTTATGTCCTATAATGTCTTTAAATTGCACAAGTTTTATATTAATTTTGTTTGCAAAGATACAAAATGATTTTTGATATATGTCAGTTAAAAAAACTTATCGTATAAAATTTTAACAATCTGATATATAGAGGAATATTTGATTTAATTATTTTAACAAAAATCTTGTGTTTTGTTTATCCCAAATAAGAGTCAGGTTTTCGTTTTTGATATTTTTAACAAAATTGCAGGCAATTTCTTTCTCTTCTTTACTAACTTCCATAAATTCACCATCACATTGCATTTTTAGAATGTCATAAAAAATCGTAAGTTTAATTGATGACCCGAACTGGGGTAAATCGTAATAGATAGAAAAAGGAGGAAATTCAAAATAAGGCAATTCATAATCATCTGACATAAAATTTCTGTAAGTTATTTCGGGAAGTACTTCATTCGTTACAAATACCCATTCATTGTTTTTGTATTCTAAAAATTTAATATCGGAGTCAGCAAAACCATCGTAGAAATGATATGAAATGCCAATTAATCCACTTCCGTCGGTTTTTCTGAAAAGAACTGTTTTTACAGTGGTTCTGCCACCACCGGTACCTTCATCGTTAATTTCGATGTAACCGTTTTTAATATCAACAAGAATTTCAATTTCATATTCTGCACATGAATTTGTGTACCATTTGTTGTCTTTATAAAAAATTTCATAATAATGAATTAAACTATCAGGTAATAATCTGTAATAGTCAATAATAGAAAGATTTTGAGAAAAGCTGAAAATACAAATTATTAAAATAAACGAGGATAATATTATTTTTTTCATAATTTTTGGTTTAAAATTTTTTTATATATTTCGATAAATTTTTGACTAATATTATTGTAAGAATAATTATTTAAAGCATATTTCCGGCAAGTATCCGAAATTATTTCATAATCAGTTGATTTTAGAATAAATTCTATACCATTTGCTAAGTCCACTTCTGATTTTAATTCTGCCAGATAACCTGTTTTTTTGTGTATTATCATTTCAGAAATACCTGCAACATTAAAACCAACAACAGGAATCCCGCAGGAATGAGCTTCAACAATAGTATTTGGCAAATTATCCTGTAAAGACGGGATTACATAAACATCAGCACAATTATATATATTAACGATTTGTTCTTCAGAATTTGTATAGTTAATATTAATAAAATCAAAAGGTAAAGCCGAATTTATTTCATCATTACTTTTGCCGAACAATAAAATCAGTAATTCATTTTTTTTGAATTTTTTTGTAAGAATATCAAGTGCATCAATAAGGTATTTTAAACCTTTTCTTTCATCTTTTAAATTCATTGCACCGAACAAAATTACTTTTTTTTCAGCTGATATATTAAATTTTTGTCGAGTTAAGGTTTTATTTTTTTTGTTGTAGAAGTCTGTGTTTATAGGGTTATTAATGTGAATGACGTTTTTTGATTTGAGTAAATATGAAGATTTTGCTTCGTTTTTAAGCCAGTTGCTACAAGTGATAAAATTAATATTTGAATTTAAAAACAAATTAAGCTTATGATTGAAAATTTTAGTTGATAAGTCATTGTTATTTTGATTTTTCAGATAAAAGCAATTTTGGCATTTTGTTTTATAATTTATACAATCAAAAGAATAATGGCAACCTCCAGTAAAAGCCCACATATCGTGCAATGTCCAGACAATAGGTTTGTTAAGAGATAAAAGGTTTTTGAGGCTTTTAACAGAAAGAAATCCAAAGTTAATCCAATGTAAATGAATTATATCTGCTTCCCTAATTAATTTATTTTTTGAAATATTTTCACCAACATTAGCAATTGAGAAAGCGAATCTGTATTTTTGATAAGAAATTTTTAAACTGACAACAAGTCTCTCAAATGAGAATTTAAAAAAATTGGAAATTTTTTTTATTTTATTGTTTGAAGTAGAAAAAATATCTTTTTCATTTGTTTTTTTTTCCTGAACTAAATATTTAGCATCAATTTCATTTGCTTTTAGTGCTTCAAAAAGTCGATAAGCTGCAATTGCAGCACCACCGGATTTGTCATACTTATTTACAATAACTACTTTCAATTTTTTTAGTGCAAATTTATTATAATTTGTTTAATTTTGTGAACTTAAATCTTATGAAAAAAAATTTATGAATTCTCCTCTATGTAATAGTCAAAATGTTAATCAGATAGACAAAATAATGTCAAAAGATTTGATTTACCTTTACAAAAACTCACAAAAACAGATTTTTCGGAGCTTATAAACAAAGATATTGGCTATTTTGAATGTGAAAATTGTAAACTGAAATTTTACAAACCCTCTGTTGTTGGAAATGAAAAATTTTATAATTCATTACAACCTTTCGAATGGTATTATTTAGAATATTAAAATGAATATAAAATAGCTGCAAGTTATATTAATGAAAATGATAAGGTTTTAGAGGTTGGAAGCGGAAAAGGAGCATTTACAAAATATCTTAAAAAATGTGATTATACCGGACTTGATTTTAGTGAAAATGCTATAAAAAAGGCAGCGAAAAACTCAATAAATATTCAGAATCATTCAATACAGGAATTTTGTGTCAATAATTTCGAAAAATTTGATGTTGTCTGTAATTTTCAGGTACTTGAACATGTTGCCAATCCCGAAAAATTTATTGAAAATAGTTTAAAAGTTTTAAAAAAAGGTGGTAAAATGATTATTGCTGTACCAAGTGAAGATTCTTTTATTAGCCAAACAAGTAATTCTATTTTGAATATGCCTCCTCATCATGTAACCAGATGGACAGATAAAACTTTAAATAATATAGCACAACAATTTAATTTAGAGCTAATTATTCTTCACCATGAAAAGTTGCAACCAAATCATTACTCTTGGTATGTATCAAACAAATTTCAGAATAAATTTTTGAAAAGTAAATTAATTGATACAACATTCAAACGAAAAATTATTTCAAAATTAAGCGGAGTATATGCATTATTTTTTTCCAAATCTGCAAAATCAATTAAAAATGAAATTGGACATACTGTTTTAGCAGTATATGAAAAAAAATAATTAACTTAGGTATTTATTTATCTCTTTAACAAGAACTTCTGCGCGTTTGTCATAGTTATGTTCTGTTAATGTTCTTTTTTGACCGGCTTTTGCAATTTCTTGAAGCTTATTTTCATTGTTTAACAACCATATAATTTTTTCTTTTGCTTCTTTATAGGAATTAAATATAACAACTTCTTCGTCTGGTTTAAAAATATCTTTTATATTTTTTTTATTTTCAAGCAAAAGACATGTACCACTACCGGTACTTTCAAACATTCGCATTGTAGCAGCATAGTCTTCGTTGATGTCACCTTGTATATCAATTGTTAATTTAGATTTTGCCAATTCTTTGTACATATCAATTCCAAAAAGTTTGCCATTGTTAGCATTTTTAAGAGCTTTGGAAATTTTTAAAAGTTTTGGAAATGAGTTCAAATTATCTATTTTTTTATATTTGATTGAATTTTTAAACAAATTATTCAATTTTGTATAATTTAAAAATTGTTTTATCAAGTATAAAGAATATTGTTTAATGATATTGGAATATTTCGTTTGCGATAAATTACCGAAAAATGTAAAATTAATATTGGGGTCAGCCGCCAAATCTTCAAGAAAAAATTTTCGTTTGATATGAAAATTATTTCGTGGGATTATACTTCCGATAAAAATCATATCTCTTATTTTTTTATCAGTTGATATTTGAGGAATAATAGTAGGTTCAAAAGCGTGATACAATAAAAGAGCATTTATTCCCATTTTTCTAAATTGTTGTTCAAACAAAGGAGAACAAGTAGTTACAAAATCAAAAATCATTAAATTTTTTAGGTTTTTTTCAGTATATGGTGAACAGCAATTACCAATTAATAGTTTTATATTCGGTAATTTTGATTTTAGACCATTTATAAATTCTGCATCAAACGAAAAACTATCTTGAAACCAAATTATATCGGGTTTTATTTTTGATAATTGAGCTTCAAGAATATCTAATGAACCACCTTTAACATTATTCTCCAATGCCCACTGTTTCTGAATTGATATAGCATTAAAAACTATTTCGTATGCCTCTACACCCAATTTTATAAATGCTTTTGCATAAAAATCAGCCCAACCAGGGTATTGTTGCATTAAATGTTCATATTGTTCGGTGTACGATTTAGTTGTAATTTCAGGGTATTTATCGTAATAATATTCGTAATATATTTTATAAAGATTGCTAATTTTTAATATTTTCATAAAAAAAAGTTTATTAAATGATATTGTTTTGTGATTATATTACAATGTCGTTTAGTTAGGGTTCTAAATTTTCAGTGTGGACACCGAAAACAGCGGATAAACGCTTTTTGATTGTGTCCTCACCTACCAATATTTTCTTAACTAAACGACATTGGATTATATTATCTAATTCTTAATAAAATTTGTTTGATTTTGGCTGTAAAAATGTTTAAAATTTAAATATTTCAGGATAAAATTGTATATAATCTTGCCATAAATAAGTATTAAAATTACTATTATGCCATAAAAAAACAAACTGACCGTTATATTTTTTTGTTGAATTTATAAGATTTTTTAAATTTTCATAAAAATCAATTGGTTTTGGTAATTTATTTTTACTTGAATTTTCCATAAAAATTAAAGGTCTTTCGGTAAGATTTAATTTTTTTTTATTTTTAATGTCAAAAACAGGATATTCAAAACAAACACCGGCTCTAAAACCACTGCCATAACTAAAACCGATGGTTGAATCAAATTTTAAATTGTTTTGCTCCCAAATTTGCCAAGTCAAAGGATTTTGGTGTCTTAAAAAGTGCTGACGACCACCTTTAACATCTATTCCAAATTGTTTAAATCGTTGAATTTCATTTTTTAGCATTTGGCTGTTATTATAACTGTAATAACTTCCATGAATCCCAATTATATGACCTCTATTTCTGATATTTTTTAATGCTTTATGCACTTTTGGAGATAAAAATTCGTAAGTATTTTTAGAGTCAGTCCTTTTACCTGCGATAAAATAAAATTCAGATTTAACATTATTTTTTTCTGAAACGTCCATTAGATAGTCAAAATTATCGTATGGGTCATTAGCTTTTTTAAATTTTTTCAGACTATATTCTTTTAATGTTTTTAAAAATAGTCTAAAATTACGGCGTTTTATAATGTCGCCACCGGCAATTTTAAGTGCTTTTAGCGGGCTGTCATAGCGTTCAAAAAAATCAATATCATGTGTTGGGATAATGCTATATTTGTATTCTTTAAAGGGTTGATTGTATCCGATTTTTAATAAAAGTTTTTTTAATAATTCCAAATATTCATTTACAACAGGGCGGTGATAAAAATTTTGTTTATACGATAATGATAATTCATTTGGAAATCTGTCAAATTTATCTTTTTGCATTATTACAGACTCTTCCCAAAGTGTAAGCATGTAAAAACTTGAGGCAAAAATATCTATTCCACATATTATTTCATCGTTTTTTATTTGTAAAAAATCATTACCATAAATAATAGGCATATTTTTTTCAGATAAAAATTCGTAATTTGCAAATTGAATTTTATTGGGTATATTTTTAATATCCAAATATGTTGAATCAGAATTTAATTTACTCCAGAAAAAGTCTTTTATAATTATTTTTTTGTTATTTTCGAGCCGAATTTCGTAATCTTGCTCATTATAAAATTCTATTGTAATTTCTATACCTAGAAAATAATTTAGTAAAGTTTCTATAATATATTTTCTTTCAAATATAAAGTTGTTTGGTATTAGTACTTTGGTTTTCATCTTATTTAAAATTGCAAAAATACATATTTGAGTCCGGTATAAAAACTCCCTCTTTTTTTAAGCTCGTATAAATGCGATATT
>DYKL01000629.1 GCA_020722645.1 Acetofilamentum sp.
AAAAAAGCGCAATTTTTGCGGTTGTTGAGTATAATATCAATTGATAATAACATAAAAATTTAATTTTTAATATTATGAACATACCACTGTCCAGCCCATATATGGGTGAAGAAGAGATTAAAGCAGTAACAGATGTTTTAAAAACGCCAAATCTAAGTATGGGCCCAAAAATAGATGAATTTGAGAAAAAATTTTCGGATTATATTGGAACAAAATATGCTGTTGGCGTTAACAGCGGCACGTCAGGGTTACATATTCTGATAAGAGCATTAGGTATAAAAGACAACGATGAAGTCATAACAACGCCATTCAGCTTTATAGCATCATCAAATTGTATGTTGTATGAAAGAGCAAAACCTGTCTTTGTTGATGTAGATAAAAAAACGCTAAATATTGATCCATGCTTAATAAATGAGGCAATAACAAAGAAAACAAAGGCAATACTCCCTGTACATGCGTTCGGTCAGCCGTGCGATATGAAACCAATAATGGAAATTGCAGAGGAATATAATTTAAAAGTAATTGAGGATTCCTGTGAGGCAATTGGTTCAGAATATCTTGGAAAAAAGGCAGGCACTTTTGGCGATGCTGCTGTTTTTGCTTTTTACCCAAACAAACAGATAACAACCGGGGAAGGAGGAATGATAGTGACAAACGATGAAAAAATTTATAAATTAGCAAGAAGTTTACGGAATCAGGGAAGAAGTGAAGACATGGGATGGCTTGATCATAAAATCCTCGGGTATAATTATAGGATGGATGAAATGAGTGCTGCTCTTGGAATAGTGCAGTTGAAAAAAATTGAAAAAATAATTGAGATGAGAAATAATGTTGCTCAGGAATACAATAAACGGCTAAAAGATGTTGCAGGTGTTGAAATTCCTTATGTTGATGAAAAAACCACGAAAATGAGTTGGTTTGTATATGTCATTCATATAAACAAAAAAAAAACTCAGGAAGAAAATAGAGAATTTAGAAATAAATTAATTACTGATTTATCTGATAGAGGGATCTCGTCAAAACCATATTTTACGCCAATTCATTTACAGCCATTTTATAGGGAAATGGGATTTAAAGAAGGTGATTTTCCCGTAACAGAATGGGCGGGAGATACTGGACTTGCATTACCATTTTATACAGGAATGAAATCTGTAGAGATAGAATATGTATGCAATAATCTTAAAGATTTAATTAATATTTAATTGAGAATGAAGAGCATACTGAAAAAATTAAGAGGGATTTTATTGAAATTCCCATTACGAAAAATATTTTGTGGCATTTATTATATTTTTGAAGTTTGTTATCAGGAAGAACA
>DYKL01000630.1 GCA_020722645.1 Acetofilamentum sp.
TCGCAATGACGCAAAGCGTACGAAGCAAAGCCTCGTAATGACGCAAAGCGTATGAATAAGCTAGCGACAAATTCTTAATACAAGGTTTCTGACAATAGTAATTTGTAATCCTAAAACGCTATATATAAGCTAATTATTGAATTAGGATTGTAAATCCCAATTAGCTGAAATAAATTATTAATAAGATTTTAAAGAAATTTAACAACTTTAATTTACAAAATGAGTACTGATTTTTGTAATGTATGTCCCAGAAACTGCAATATTGACCGAAACGTAAAAAATAACGGTTATTGCAGAACAACAAATGACTTTTATATTTCTTCTATTGTCATACACAAAGGCGAAGAACCTCCGATAAGCGGCGAAAAAGGTATATGCAACGTTTTTTTTGCACATTGCAATCTGCAATGCGTTTATTGTCAGAATTACCAGATTAGCGACAACAAAACTGATGCTGATTTGTTTAAAATGGATTTTGAGGAAGTAATTAAAAAAATAATTTCAATTTTGGACAAGGGAATAAATGTTCTTGGTTTTGTTTCGCCCTCTCATTTCCCGGAACAAATGATAATTATAATTAATGAGCTTCACAAAAGAAAACATTTCCCGACAATTGTCTATAATTCAAATGGTTACGACAAAATTGAAACATTAAAAAAAATCGAAAAATATGTTGATGTTTATTTACCTGATTTGAAATACTCAGATGTGCAAATTGCAAAAAAATATTCCGGAGCTTCGGATTACCCTGAAATTGCTTTTAAAGCAATAAAAGAAATGTTTCGTCAAAAAGGTGATATGTTTTTTATAAATAAACAAGGCTATGCAGAAAGCGGTCTTATAATCAGGCATTTAATACTGCCGAACAATATTCCAAATTCTCTAAAAATTTTAGATTTTATTGCGAACGAATTGTCAAGAAATGTTCATATTTCTTTGATGTCGCAATACTACCCTACTCACAAGGCTTTTGAATACGCAGATTTATCAAGAACTATAACAAAAACAGAATACGAAGAAGTTAAACAAAAATTAAAAGATTTGAATCTCAATAACGGCTGGATACAGGAGTTACAAAGCAACAAATACTACCGCCCCGATTTCAAAAATAAAAATCCGTTTGTTGATTAGATTAAAATGTCTGACACTAATTGTCAGACATTTTTTTCTACTCACAACTTGTCTGACACTCTTTTGTTAAACATTTTACTTAAAAAAATATAAATAATTATAATTTCATAGACAATTATATTATATAATATATTTGCATATTAAGATAAATAAAGTAATTTTGCACCAAAAAAAACCAAATG
>DYKL01000136.1 GCA_020722645.1 Acetofilamentum sp.
ATTAATATTAGTCTGATTTTAAAGATATTTTTATTTTTGTTAAAATTATTTTACTGATGACAAAAGAAAACTTGAATAATCTAACACTTATTACATCGGCTTTTGGTGTTTTCATTTTTCTATTCTTGTTTATTTTCCAACCATTCGGAATATCAGAATTAGAAGTCAATAAGTTATCTTACACCGCAAGTTTTGGATTAGTAACGCTAATTGTTATGTTTTTAGGTGAAATTTTTGAGTCAAAAATAATTAAACGTAAAAAAACAGAGAATAAGCTCAGAGAAATAATAATAGACTTTTGGATTGTTATACCTATCGCCTGTGCAAACTGGTTTGTTGCTAATTTGTGGGGATATAAAACAAATTTCGGTTTTTTAATAATGCTTTTCATAACTCTGATAATCGGAATTATACCTTTTGCAATAATGTATTTGTTTATGGAAAGGAAACGCTATAGAGAAAGTTATTTTGAGTTATCCGAAAAAATGCATCAAAATCAAGTTAAAGAAAAAAAAGAACCTGAAAACATCGAAATTATTTCTGAAAACATTGGTGAAAAAATCACTTTTAAGTCGAATGAACTTCTATACGTTAAAGCAGAAGGAAATTACGCACTTTTTTGCTGTTTGCAAAACGAAAGAACAATCAAAAAATTGATGAGAATTTCTTTGAACAAAATAATGGAACAAATTGAATTACAAGAACAAACAAGTTTTATACGAAATCATAAATCGTACATTGTAAATTTGGATAATGTAGATAAAGTTGTTGGAAATTCTAAACAATACAATTTTCATATTAAACACACTGATTTATTTATACCGGTATCCAGAACTTTTTCAAAAGAAATCATCGAAAAAATAAGAAATGCCTCTTAGAATGTTGAATGTTGAATGTCGAATATTGAATGCTGAATGTCGAATTTTGATTGTTGAATATTGAATGCTAAATATTGAATGTTGAATGTTGAATGTCGAATATTGAATATTGAATGCTGAATATTGAATGCTGAATGTTGAATGTCGAATATTGAATATTGAATGCTGAATATTGAATGCTGAATGTCGAATGATGGTTTATATACTTTGTGTCTTTGTGCCTTAGTGGTTAAAATTAATTGAGAATATTGGATTACGAATGAAGAATGTCGAATATTGAATGCCGAATGTTGAATATTGAATGTTGAATATTGAATATTGAATGCTGAATGTCGAATGTTGAGTATAGAATGATGAATGTCGAATATTGAATTTACATTAATCTTTTTATAAAAAAATATCACAAATAAAACAGTAATGGATAATAAAAAATTTGATTTACAGGATAGATTAATAGATTATTCTGTAAAAGTTATAAAACTATTAAGCTTTATTAAAAATGATGTCGCTGGAAGTCATTTAACAGGACAATTAGTTCGTTCTGGTACATCTCCGGCTTTAAACTACGGTGAAGCACAAAGTAGCGAATCAAGAAAAGATTTTATTCACAAAATGAAAATTTGTTTAAAAGAGTTAAGGGAGACATACATAAACATTGAAATTATTAAAAGAGCAACTTTGCATTCTTCTGACGAAAAAATTAATGAAATACTTGAAGAAACTAATCAACTTATTTCAATCTTCGTTAAAAGTATAGATACTGCTAATAAAAATTCTAACAAATAATGAACATTTCGGTGTTCAAAATTCAATATTCAAAATTCTATAAAGATGAGCATTTTTAAAAAATTTCCACGTACATTTTGGGTTGCCAACAGTGTAGAACTTGTTGAGCGTGCTGCTTGGTACGGTTTATTCAACGTTTTGGCAATATATCTTACCGCTTCAACAGATACAGGAGCGTTGGGCTTTTCTCAGGAGCAAAAAGGGGCTTTAATGGGTATAATTACAGCTTTAGTGTATTTTTTTCCTTTTTTCCTTGGTGCAATTTCAGACAGAATCGGGTACAAAAAAACTTTAATAATCGGCTTTACTTTTTATATTATCGGTTTTATTCTAATGTCAAGAGTTTCGGATTATTATCTTGTCTTTATAACTTTCGGGATTGTAGGTCTTGGTGCGGCTTTGTTTAAACCGATTGTGGCTGCGACGGTATCAAAAACCACGACAGAACAGACCTCTTCGCAGGGCTTCGGCATTTTTTATATGATGGTTAATTTAGGAGCTTTAATCGGTCCGGTTGTTACATCAAAACTTCGTCAGACTAACTGGGACAATGTTTTTTATTTTGTTACAGGTGCAATTATTTTAAACATTATTTTGGTTTTGTTGTTTTTCAAAGAACCTGAAAGAGAGGTTAATAATGATAGTTTCGGGGAAAGTATAAAGAAAATTTTTGAAAAAATATTTACAGTTTTCAAAGACTGGAAGTTCTTGCTGTTTTTATTAATTATTGTGGGTTTCTGGACTATGTATATGCAGTTGTTTTTTACGCTGCCTGTTTTTGTTGACCAATGGTTAGATACAAGTGCAATTTACAATGCTTTGGCAAAAATTTCGCCTACAATTGCAAAAGCCTTAGGCACATCAGAGGGAACTATTGCTCCTGAAATGATATTGAACGTTGATGCTCTGTATATCGTTATTTTTCAAATAATTGTTTCAACGGTTGTAATGAAATGGAAAGCTTTAAACGCAATGATTAGCGGTATTTTTGTTGCAGGTATAGGTTTAGGTTTGACGTTTATGTTTAATAACCCTTTTTTTATTTTCCTTGCAATTTTGGTCTTTTCGGTAGGTGAGATGGCAAGTTCGCCTAAAATTACGGAGTACATAGGATTAATAGCCCCCAAAGACCGAAAAGCTTTGTACATTGGAATGTCTTTTCTGCCTTTAGCAGGTGGTAATTTTCTGGGAGGATTTTTATCGGGCAATGTTTACGGAAAGATGTCTGATAAAATGACCTTGTTGAAACAGGATTTTGAATCAAGAGGTTGGGAGGTGCCGACAATAAACAAAAATTTCACACAAAACGATTTTTTGAATCTGGCGGCTGAAAAATTGAATTTTAATCAGTTACAACTGTCCGATTATTTGTGGAACACATACAATCCGCAAAACATTTGGTACGTTTTTACAGCTATCGGGCTATTCACTGTTTTTTGCTTATTTTTATACGATAAATTTATTCTGAAATCGAAAAAGAAATAGCTGTTTTGTAATTAACTGATTATTTGAGTTTTAAATTGTTTAATACTAATAAATTTATTGTAAGATAAAACGTAAAAACATCAGCACGGATAGTCCAAAAACGGAACTTGCCAAATCTTAAGTTCTGTCCATAATTCTCCGTTATAAAAGAATAATGTGCGTTTCCCATAGAAATCCTCTAAAACAAACTCAGGTATTTCGTCGTTATTCAAATCGCCGGCATACAAAACCTGAAATTTGTTTTCGGATAAATGTTCTAATTTTAAATCATTGATTTTTTGAATTTTCCAGATTGAAAAAGATTCACAGTAAAAGTTACCGCAAGGTTCTCCGCCGGAATGATTATATATCAAATAAGTTGAAAAATCAGTTAGAGGAATATAATAAACTTGTTCGTAAATTATTTCATTTTCCCACCATTTTTTTGGTTCATAATAGTATATTTCATTGTACATACTGTCAAATTTAAAGTACAAGTCGGTTTGAAATAATTTTTCTGAAATCAATGATTTAATAACTTTTTCATTCTCAATTGATTCTGAAACTTTATAATTTTTAAAATTTTCGTTTAGAACATCAACAGAAAAGAGCAGTTCCTCTTCAATTTCTATATCAGAATTTAATCGTGCAACAAGAAAAAAAGCCCCAAGTTCCCAAATAATGTTCGATTTTTGCCTGTTTGTCAAAGAAAAATCATCGTACAATAAATCCCATTCACTCAGAACACCATAATGCGGAATACATTCAGCGATTATTTTGATTGAATCAATAATTACCTCGTAAACCTTTCCTGATTTTCCGATAACTAAAAATTTTTTTCCTATTAAATCAATAGTTTTTTTGTCAAGAAATTTATAATCAATATCTTTTGTTACAGAAAATCGCTCTTTAGAATAATGTATCGGACAGCTTGACGCAGAATTTAACAAATTAGTATCTTTAAATTGCTCAAGAATGATATATCTGTTTGATGAAACAAAAGCAAAATTATTGAAATTTTGTGCATTTGAAACATTCAAACAAAATATTATAACTACGAAAACAATCAAATTACTTTTATTTTTCATTTTCCTGCTGAATTGTAATATTGTTAACAAGGGCAGTCTAAATAAGGTATTGACCACTCTTTGTATATTTTCCATTCATTGTCGATTAGTTTTAATAAAACTCTTGTGCCGTAGAAATCATCTAAAATAAATTCTAAAATACCATCACCTTCTACGTCTATTGCCAGAACCAAATAATATTCTTCGTTTTCAGCGAATAATATTTCAGATGTGCCATCTTCGTTAAATTTTGTAATTGAATAAACATAAAAATAAAAATCACAGCCGCAAGGGTTTCCGGCAGTACTTAAAACTGAAACATAAGTTTCATTGTTATCTGTCTCAAAACTTGCTCTCTGAATCCACGATTCTTCTGATTCCCACCAGTTATCGCCGGCATAAGATTCATAACCGGCATATTCTTGCTGAAATGACTTAAATAATTCATTACCGGATAACTCATTATGAACTCTATCAACTAAAATATCATCTGCATCATAATTCGTAAAATATGCTTTTGATTGATTATCTTCAAAAGCAGCAAAAACAATCTCATTTTCATCATCTAATTCTTCATCAATTTTAAATTCAGCAACAAGATATTTTTCTCCTAAATTCCAAACTTCGTTGTTTATTTCTTCATCAGTATATACATAATCAGAATATTCTCCGCTCCAAGCCTGAACATTTCCAAAATGCGGGATACTTTCACTCAACATTTTTATTGCAACAATCTCACCATCAACAATTTTTCCCTGAACAGTAGCAAGTTTGATTTTTTTACCAATTAAATTTTTATATTCATCGTCAATTTCGTCAATATTTACATTTTTCACAGCCGAATACCTGCAACCGGAGTATGAATAATGTGCATAAGGTAAGCCACTGATGATATTAGTATCAGGATTTGATTTTAATATTATAAATTTGTTTGATGAAACAACCATGAGAACCTTAAAGTTCTCACACCAATAGAATGAAAATAATTATAAACCAACAACTTACAAAATTATTTACACATGAAACAACCATGAGAACCTTAAAGTTCTCACACCAATAGAATGAAAATAATTATAAACCAACAACTTACAAAATTATTTACACATGAAACAAATGCAAATTCGCTATTATCGTCAGTTATATTTTTAACTTCATTTGTAACTTCTGTTTGATTATTTTTTTCGTCGTCGTATGATTCAGTTTTTTGGTTTGTGTTTTTGCAAGCCAACAATGACAAGCAAACTAACATTAAAAAAAAGTGTTTTTTCATAATTATTTTTATTACAAAAATAAACAAGTCTTTGTAAGTTTAAAATGAACTTTGAAAATAATTTCTTAAAATTTGATATTTTATGTTGATTTTTTATTTAATGAAGCTATGTTAAAAAAAATATTTTATTTTTCTTTGCACAAAAAAAATGACAGTAAAACCCCAAATATCAATAATTGTTGCCATTGCAGATGACTATGCTATCGGAAAAAACAATAAGTTGCTTACTTATTTGCCCAATGATTTAAAATGGTTCAAAAAAAACACGCTTGAAAAGACAGTGATTATGGGCAGAAAAACTTTTGAATCGCTGCCAAACGGTGCATTACCAAAACGTACAAACATTGTTTTATCTAAAAACAAAGATTTTAATCCGCCAAATTGCGTCATTTTCAATGACTTGGATACATTAATCAGTAATTTAAAAACAGACGAGGAAAATTTTGTTATTGGTGGTGCCGAAATATATGAACTCTTTTTGCCTTTTGCAGACAAATTATACATAACCCGCATTCATAGCCCATTTGAAGCCGATGTTTATTTCCCTGAATTAAATTTTGATGATTGGGAACTTGTCGAAAAAATTGAAAATTCAAAAGACGAAAAGAATAATTATGATTATGATTTTTTGGTTTATAAGAAAAAAAATAGAAAGTAAAACCAGAAGTGTCGCAGGACATTTAGGTGATGGCTCCACGCTGTTTCGGTTTTGCAATCCGAAATCCACGCTGTTTCGGATTTGCAATCCGAAATCTACGCTGTTTCGGATTTGCAATCCGAAACCCACGCTGTTTCGGATTTGCAATCCGAAACCACACTGTTTCGGATTTGCAATCCGAAATCCACACTGTTTCGGATTTGCAATCCGAAATCCACGCTGTTTCGGATTTGCAATCCGAAACCTATTTTATTACAATAACGTCCAACAATCCGTCTTCATCTGCATAATTTGATGCAGAACTATAAATATAATCTTCCGGTCTTTTTACTATTTCTGCAATAACCGGATTATTGTGTATATAATTGATTTTTTGGTCTATAAAATTTTTTGATATAAGTTCTTTTGCTTCATTGCTGTCTTGCCAAAATTTATAAAATTTATTTTTGGGGTTTTCTTTAATAGCATTTTTAAAAATTGCGAGCATCCATTTTTTTCTGCTTTCCTGCGGATTATTTTCAATTTCTGCAACAATTTTTTTACTTGTATATTTTTTAAAATCTCTGATTATATCCGACAAATTAAAGCCCTCTTTTGCCGATGCAATCCAATGTAAATGATTTGACATCAGACACCATGTATATAAAACTAACCCCTTTTCTTTTTGACAATATTTTAACGCTTCTACCATTATATCTCTATAAACAGGTCTTGTAAAAACATCTACCCACTCAACAACTGTTGTTGTTAAATAATAAATTCCATTTGGTGATATTTTATTCTTTAATCCCATTTTTTTATGACAAAGATAAATAAATTTTCTAAATTTGAAGGTTTCGGATTGCAAATTACTATTGTCCGAAACCTTGTATTAAGAATTTGTCGCTAACCTACTCATACGCTTTGCGTCATTACGAGGCTTTGCGAAGTAATCTTAAACCCGAACCGGTTTTAACGAGTCAGGGTCTGCTTCGCAAAGCCTCGCAGAGACGAAAAGTCTGGAGAAAAATGCAAGCAGCAAAACTTGTAGTTATTGTGGCTTTTAATACATAGTTTTAATCGAAATCAACTTTTTTAAATTATTTTAAATTACAATTATAAAACGTAATGTGTTGAAATATAACGTTTTATGTTTCGGACAATAATGATTGCAAATCCGAAACAGCGTGAGTTCGGGATTGCAAATCCGAAAGAGCGAGGGTTGCAAATCCGAAAGAGCGAGGGTTGCAAATCCGAAAGAGCGTGAGATGATACCAAGCAATGTGGATAATCCAAAAGTTCTTAACCGCTTATTATTGTCATGTTTCGGATTGCAAATTCAAAACAGCCTGTTTTTTTGTTCGGGGAAAGAGATAAATTATCATTTTTCCCATTCCTTGGGATTTCTACTTGTATGAAGCACTCGCCTTATAAGAATTTCTTCTCTGTGAACAGAATAAAATACAGCATAGCTATATATATACAAAAATGTACGCCTTGTTGTTTTATAAATTTTAGCGCACCTGTAAGGATATAATTTTATTTCTTCTATTTTTTTTTCTAACTCTAAAATAAACTTATCTCCTAGTTTTTCATTTTGCAATTCATACCATTGATATGTTTCCAAAATGTCGTTCATAGCATATTCCGAAAAAACAAGTTTTTTATTCATTTTCAGAACTGCTGTTTTTGTTCATTGACTTTTTCTAATACTTCATTCCAAGAATAAGTATGCATTTTTCCGACTTCATACTCTTTGGTTTGCTCGTCTAAATTCTTTTTTAACCACTCCGGAATAAGTTCATTATTATTTGCCGGCAACGGTAAATCGTTCAGTAAGCTCTCGTATATCTTATTCATAATAAAGAGTCTTTCAGAAATATTTAATTTTAAAACCTGTGTTAATATCGGAACAGTTTGCATTATTTTTGAATTTTACACAAAAATACTTATTTAATTCTAAAAGTTACAAGTTTAAAATATTTTTTTTAGCAAAAAAATGAAAATTATTTCCAAACCCTCCCAATCTGGTTAACCCCTTTTCTTTTTGACAATATTTTAATGCTTCTACCATTATATCTCTATAAACAGGTCTTGTAAAAACATCTACCCACTCAACAACTGTTGTTGTTAAATAATAAATTCCATTTGGTGATATTTTATTCTTTAATCCCATTTTTTTATAACAAAAATAAATAAATAAATTTTCTAAATTTGAGTCTTGTAAAAACATCTACCCACTCAACAACTGTTGTTGTTAAATAATAAATTCCATTTGGTGATATTTTATTCTTTAATCCCATTTTTTTATAACAAAAATAAATAAATTTTCTAAATTTGAAGGTTTCGGATTGCAAATCCGAAACAGCGTGAGTTCTCAGCGAAGCTAAATCTCTGACAGCGTGGATGCAGTTCGGTTTTAAGACC
>DYKL01000137.1 GCA_020722645.1 Acetofilamentum sp.
CATTGTGCATAGTTGATAGTGCATTGTGCAAAGTTGATAGTGCATTGTGCAAAGTTGATAGTGCAAAATTTTTGTCGTAAATAAGGTTGACTTATTAAAAAAATATTGTTTAGAAAAAAAATCTCTACCAATTGAGGTTTAAAGACAATTGACTGTCATAATGATATTTATATTTGACTTTATCATGAAACAATAATTTGTTAATTTTTCAATTAGCTAATTAGCAAATGATTGATTTTCATTCAATTACAAATTTTTTAATACTATAAACACAATTCACTGAATATCAACGAATTACTAAAAATATGCCGAATTATTGATGAAAAATTTCTAAGTGAATTCTTTTATTATGAGGAATTTCTTTTAGAATTTTTTGTAATGTCTAAAAAAAAAACAACATTCAGACAAAAATAAATAAATTCGCCTAAATGTTGTTGATTTATGCGAATTAAGAGTTGAAATTCTACTGGCAGGTGGAAAACACCTGCCAGAGGCAAATTGCCTCAATCAGATGTTTTCACCTGATTGCAAATATATACAGAACAAGTTGATATTCAACATCATTTTTTAACTCTTAATTCGCATGATTTATTAAAGTTGTTTTTAAAATTCGACAACTTTATGAGATTTATGAAAGAAATTTTATTAAAGTGACTTTAATAATCCGGTTCTGTCGTTAAATTCATTTATAAGTTCGTCCCAACGACCGACTTGATTAAATAAATCCCTCCATATTTTTCTGTCTTTCCACAAATGAGTCAAATCTTCTGATTCTTTTGCCTGTTGTTCAATCCAAGTGTAGTATTTTAAATTATGGATTCTTCTCTGGTCATTGTAGTTTAATTCTAACAAATAATCAATCTTTTGAGCTAATAAGCAAGATTCAAAATCTTTTACTGCCTGAATAAAATTATAATTTCCACGGGCATCTTTAAGTTCTTGAAGTCTTGATAAATACATATCAGCTGAATCGGTAGCTACTGTAAAAATGACATCATCGCTTGTAAGTTCAAAATATTTAGCTGCTTTGATAGCCGAAAGTAAATTTGAAATACTTGAAATACCTAATAGAGGCAGATTTGCAACCACATCAGCCGGAACACCGTTTTCTATAAGTAATTTATGACCTTCGGGTTCATTGAAAAGTCTTAAAAGTCTCATAGTTTCTTCATCATCAATGGCAGTAACAACGTCTGTGTTTTTAACGTTGTGGATCCAAGGAACGTGTTTGTCTCCGATACCTTCAATTCTGTGACCGCCAAATCCGTTGTTATAAAGAGTAGGACATTGTAATGCTTCAGATGCAACCACTTTAATATGCGGGTGAATTGTTCTTAAATAATCACCTGCGGCAATAGTTCCGGCAGAACCTGTTGCAGAAACATAAGCAGCAAATCTTGAATCGGCTGTTTTAATTTTGTTGTAAACTTCTTCTAATGCTGAACCTGTAATATTGTAATGCCATACAGCATTGCCGAATTCATCAAACTGATTAAAAATAACACATTCAGGTCGAGTTCTTCTGATTTCCCAAACTTTGTCATATATTTCTTTAACATTTGATTCACAGCCGGGAGTAGCAATAACTTCTGAACCGATATAACTTTTAAGCCATTCAAAACGTTCTTTGCTCATTTCTTCGGGCAGAATGGCAACTGATTCAGTGTTCATAAGTTTAGAAACGTAAGCACCACCACGGCAATAATTACCTGTTGAGGGCCAAACAGCTTTTTGATGAAGCGGATCGAAACCGCCGGTAGTAATTTGAGGAGCCAGACAACCATAAGCTGCACCAACTTTATGAGCACCTGTCGGAAACCATTTGCCGACGAGCAATAAAATTCTTGCTTTTACACCTGTTAAAATTGTTGGTAATTCGATATAATTTACTTCTCCAAATTGACCGCCTTTCTCAATCGGTTCATTTTTCCACGTAATTCTGAATAAATTTAAAGGATTCAAATCCCATAATCCAACATTTTTAAGTTTTTCTTTTATTTTTGCAGGAACTAATTGTGGATTTTTTTGTTGTGCAAAAGTCGGTAGAATGATGTTTTGTTCCCTGTATCTTTGTACAGCATTTTCAAGAACTTTTTCATCTTTGATTTTGGTAATTAGCTCTATCATTTTTGATTTTTTTAATTATTAAATATTTTTGTAAAAATTTTTTTATGTACAAAGCGTCTATTTCAAACGAAGAAATACAAACACTGGATTTATTGCAATTTGAAGGTCAAATTTATATTATTTCAGAAGACAAACAAATAAATGCCGCTATCGAAAAATTAAAGCGACATAGAATATTGGGATTTGATACTGAAACAAAACCAAATTACGTAAAAAAAAGAAAAAATAAAGTTGCTTTGCTTCAAATCGCCACAAATGATGAAGTTTATATTTTTCGATTACAATATCTGACAAACTATACTCCACTGTTTGAGCTGTTATCCGACCCAAATATTATAAAAGTCGGGGTGGCTGTTGATGGAGATTTGAAAGAACTTTTGAACCTGAAAAAATTCAGACCTGCAAATTTTATCGAACTGCAAAGTTATATTAAAAATTTCAATATAGAAAATTTTAGTTTAAAGAAAATGGCAGCAATTGTATTGAATGTTAAAATTTCTAAGCGACAGCAACGTTCTGATTGGGAAGCGATTGATTTAAGCGAGGCACAGTTGATTTATGCCGCTACTGACGCTTGGGCAAGCCTGTTGATTTATCAAAAACTAAAATCGAGTCAAAGCGAACTTTAACTCGATTGTAAGAAGGTTTAGATTTTAGTATTCGTCTTCATTAAAGAAAAAATCTTCTTTACTTGGATAATCAGGCCAAATGTCTTCGATACTTTCAAAAATTTCAGAGTCATCTTCAATTTCCTGAAGATTTTCAATAACTTCAAGCGGAGCACCTGAACGAATTGCATAGTCAATTAATTCGTCTTTTGTTGCAGGCCAGGGTGCATCCTCCAATTTTGAAGCAAGTTCGAGTGTCCAATACATATTTGTAATGTTTAGTTTTATTTTTTTGGTTCGCAAAAATATAAAATTTTTTATATCACAAAACTTTTTTGTTATTTTTTATCACAAAACTTTTTTGGTATTGGTTTAAACCTGTTGATTTTGTCGGTAGGGACACCGACAAAATGGTGTATTACCGACATTTCAGGTGCCCGCACCTGAAATTTCAACGGTTTTAAACCAAGACCACTTTTTTTATTCCAAGAAATTTTTGAACCAAATACCTGAATCTTTAATAAATCTTTTTAAATTATTTTTATAATCAACATATACAAGTCCAAAACGCGGACGAAATCCTTTATCCCATTCAAAATTATCTGTTAAAGACCATACAAAATATCCGTCAATTTTTAAACCTTCGTTTTTAGCTTTCAAAATTTGTGAAAGATGCGATTTAAAATATTCAATTCGTTCATTATCAGCAATTTTACCATTATTAAGGACATCTTGTACACAAGTTCCGTTTTCGGTAATTATCAGTTTTTTTATTCCTTTATATTCCGAAAAATTTTTCATTAACTGGTAAAATCCTTCGGGATAAACTTCGCCGTTCATTTCGTTTGCAACTGCACCTCTTTTATTTGCATGTACTTCTTTAGCCCACACAAAAGGCATAAATGGCGTTTTTTTGACAACAGAACGAAAATAATACTGTAAACCGATAAAATCAAAATCAAATTTCATTTTTTCAATATCACCGTTTATCATTACCTTTTTCATTGTTCTGAAAAAATTTAGTTTTTCTTCGGGATAGCCCATTCCAAGCGAGGGTTCAATAAATGTTCTGTTAATAAGTGCATCAATTCTTTCGGCTGCTCTATTGTCAATATTTCTATAAGGTTCAATAAATGATGTAAAATGAGTTGTCCCGATATTAGCATTTTCAACGTTTTTACGTACAATCCGCCCGCCTTCTGCCTGACATAGATTTGCGTGATGTATTGCCTTTCTGAAGTTGGAAAATCCTTTTCTTCCGGGAGCCATATTCCCGAGCATATATCCACTTAAAGTAAAGCTAAGAGGTTCATTCAGAATCATCCAGTTTTTGACTTTTTTACCGTATTCCCTGCTAACAAAATCAGTATATTCCGAGAACCAGTCAAGCATTTTACGATTAGTCCAGCCACCTTGGTCTTCTAAAACCTGCGGGTGATCCCAGTGGTAAATTGTAACCCATGGAGTTATGCCCAATTCAATGCATTTATCAATAACTTTGTGATAATATTCAACTCCTTTTTGATTAATTTTACCAATTCCGTCAGGTAATATTCTTGACCACGATAATGAAAACCGGAAATGTTTAAAATTCATAGACTCTATTAATTTTAAATCTTCTTCGTATTTATGATAAAAGTCGGTTGCTATATTACCGTTTTCGTTTCTTTCGATTTTTTTATTGGTCTGAGCAAATTTATCCCATACAGACAAACCTTTTCCATCAGTATTCCACGCACCTTCTGTCTGATAAGAAGCCTGAGCGACGCCCCAGAAAAAATTATCTCCAAAACTGTTTTTTTGTAGATCCATTTTTTTTTCATCAAAAATATAAATTATAAAAATTAGTTACAAAAAAAATTACCGGAATAATTGAATTTAATGTATTTTAAAACAAATAATTGTATAAAAATATCACATAAAAATATTTTTAATGGTATAAATTTATTTTTGATAAGAATATAAAAACTTTTTGAAAATATTAATAATTATTCGGAGTCATTTTTATGCATTTTTACAAAAAATGCATTATTTTTGTTGTTGAAAAAAATATCAGTAATGTTTGAATATTATCGTCCAAAAGAAATCAGCTGGTTATCATTCAACGAGAGAGTGCTGCAACAGGCTGCGAATAAAAATGTTCCGTTAATAGAACGTATCAAATTTCTTGCAATTTACTCAAGCAATTTAGATGAATTTTTTAGAATAAGAGTTGCAACTTTAATGCGTTTGACAAAATTAGGCGAAAAAGCACTCGAAATAGTCGGTCACAATCCTGTTGAAACTGTCAAAGAAATAAACAAAATTATAGCGAAACAAAACGAATTTTACGAACAGACAAGAATTTCAATAAAAAAAGAACTGAAAAAAAACAGAGTTGAAATTGTAAATGAAACAGAAATAAGTATATCAGAAAAAAAGGTGTTGTTGGATTTTTTCAGAAATGAGTTAAAAAAATCTTTAATGCCGATAATTTTGTATGATAAAAAAAATGTTCCTGATTTGATAGATGATAATATTTATCTTGCAATTGAAATTACCTTAAAAAAAGAAAAAGAAAAAATTTATTCGATACTTCAGCTACCGACATACAAATTTAACAGGTTTATAATTTTACCCAAAACAGACAATTGTACACGTCTGATATACCTTGATGATGTTGTACGTTTGGGTTTGAAAGAACTGTTTTTCTTCTTTGAATGTGAAAAAATTGAAGCTTATGCGTTTAAAATGACAAAAGACGCAGAACTCGACATAGAAGACGACATTTCGGCAACTTATTTGGAACTTGTGAACAAAAGCCTGAAAAAAAGAAAAAAAGGAGCACCGCTGAGGTTCAACTATGATAAAAATATGAGTAAAGATACGTTTAATTATCTTACCAAATTATTGAAAATAGGGAAAGTGGACTCAGTGTTGCCGGGTGGTCGTTATCACAACACAAAGGATTTTATAAAATTTCCGAATGTTTTGGGTGAAAAATTTATTTATCCTAAGATGCCCCAAATTCCAATCAAAAAAATTGAAAGACAACACAGTTATTTTGATACGCTCAAAAATTCTGACATTTTGTTATGTTATCCATACCATTCTTTTAATTATTACATTGATTTTCTTAAAGAAGCTTCGGTTGATAAAGATGTAGAGAGCATTAAAATTACATTGTACAGGTTAAGTAAAGACTCAGATGTTATTTCCGCATTGCTTAATGCAGCTCGAAACGGCAAGCGTGTTTTAGTTATTCTCGAACTGCAAGCCAGATTTGACGAAGAGGCAAATGTAAAATGGAGTCAGACTCTTACTGACGGAGGTGTCAAGGTAATCCACGGGGTACAGGGACTTAAAGTCCATTCAAAACTTACACTTGTTAAGAGAATCGAAAATAATAAAGCAAAATACTATGCAACAATAGGTACCGGTAATTTTAATGAATCAACAGCTAAATTATATACAGATTTTAGTTTGATGACAGCAAATGATTTAATAGCAAGAGATGTTGTAAATATTTTCGAGTTTTTTAAATTCAATTTTAAACATTTTTCATACAAACATCTTATTGTTTCTCCTTTTAACAGCCGCAGAATTTTTGAGGAGCTAATTGACAATGAAATAAATAATGCAAAAAACGGCAAAAAAGCTTTTATTCACATCAAAATAAACAATATTGATGATTCAAGGATTATTCAGAAACTTGTAGAAGCCTCGCAAATTGGTGTTGAAGTTATTTTGCTTGTAAGAGGAATGTTTTCTCTGATTACAGAAATTCCTGATGTCAGCGATAAGATTGTTGCTCGTGGCATAATTGACAGGTATCTTGAACATTCAAGGTTTATGATATTCTGTAATAATAATAATCCCAGATATTTTATTTCATCTGCAGATTGGATGGTAAGAAACATTGACCGCAGAATTGAAGTTGCGACACCTATTTATGATATTGAAATTCAAAAAATGTTGCGAAATATTTTTGAAATACTCCTTAATGATAATGTTTCTTCAAGAGTTTTAGACAAAAATCTGACTAATAAAATGTATAAAAATAAAAAGAAAAAAACACAGGCACAATTAGAAGTGTTTAATTATTTATCAAATTTAAAAATATAAAAATGAAACAAATATTTATTCTTTTTTCGTTATTACTAATCAGCAATGTTTTTTACACTCAAACCATAGACCAACAGCTTATACAAGCAGCATACGATGGTGATGAGGCTCTTGTCAAATCTCTTTTAAGCAAAGGTGCAAATCCTAACAAAACTGATAAAAACGGATACCCTGCTTTGATTTATGCCTGTGCTTATGGTTACGAGGGAATTGTGAATGCTCTTTTAGATAAAAAAGCAAATCCAAAGGGAAAATACAATGATGTTCACCCTATGACTGCTGCTGTAAATAGCGACAATACTAAAATAATGAAATCACTTATAGATGCCGGAGCTTTTGTAAACTGTGCAGATGATAACGGATATACTCCGCTTATGTATGCGGCGCAGGAAGGTTTTACAAAGTCTGCTGAGTTCCTGCTAATGAAGGGCGCTGATGTTAATGCCGAAACCAAAGAAGGTCATACTGCACTTAGTATTGCTGTTCAAAACGGTCACACAGAAGTTGTGAAAGTTATATTAAAATATAACCCGAAAAAAAAAGGTTATACCAGCAATGTGCATTCGCCTCTCAACACTGCTATTTATCTGAGAAAACCGTATGAAAAAGATTTGTTGAAAAAATACGGAATGAAAAAAAATTACGGGCTACCTTCGTTTGAACATATTTTTATTGGTGCAGGTATGGAATTTTCTTTAAATGAATATCTTTTTGCCTATAAATTGGGTTTACACGAAAATGTATATAATTTTGATATAATTCTCTCTTATGCAAAAAATCCGGATTCTACTTTATACGAAAATCCGGTTGACCAAGTAGTAATATACAATGCTTCTGGCATTTTACTGAAAAATTTCAATATTATTCCAACGAAAAAAGGTTTTTATGGAATTAGTCTCGGCGGATATGCTGCGAGTTATTACGGTTTTAATTCTCCTTTGAATAAGTGGGATACAGAGTTTATATATGGTGCTAATGCCGGAATTTATTTCAGAAGCATTTCATTTTACTTCAAAGTCAATTATTCAAGAGTTCTTAATCCTGTATCGCATTTTGCATATGACAGAATTATGGCTTCTATTTATCTGAGAATATGGACATTGAATAAATCCAAGTCAAGATACATATACGCTGATAAAACATTAAACAATATCTGATTACTTTTTGAAAATAAAATATACTGCACAAATTAGAAATAAAAAGCCGATAAGATGATTTAGTCTTATTTGCTCGGTTCTGAAAACAAGAAGTGTAAAAATCGTAAATACTAATAATGTAATCACTTTCTGCAGAACTTTTAATTGCACAAGATTAAAAGGACCTCCGTTACCGGAATAGCCAATTCTGTTTGCCGGTACCTGAAAAAAATATTCAAACAAAGCAATACCCCAGCTTATAAGCACTACTGAAACCAGTCCCAGTTTTGCAAACCATTTGTATTCAGCCATTTTCAAGTGTCCATACCACGCAAAAGTCATAAATATATTTGAAGTTATTAACAAAACGATGGTGTATAATTGTTTCATTTTGATAAAATAGCAGTATTAATCATTATTGAATTTCGGGGGCAAAAATAGTTTTGTTTTGTAATTAATTTTAGCTTTTCAGAATAATTATTTTACTCTCTATTCCGCAATATTAAGATGCTGATATAAATATAGTCCGTAGGACT
>DYKL01000138.1 GCA_020722645.1 Acetofilamentum sp.
TTTGTTGTGATTTTCAATTATTTAATTTATTTTTGTTCAGGAATTGCTGGATAATTTGGACTTCAGATGATGGCACAAGAAAGGATTATTTTCAAGTGATGACACCTGAAAAGGCTGAGAAAAAAGATTTTCAGGTGAGGACACCTGAAAAGGCAGAAAATCCGATTAAAACCGAAGCGGCGTGAAATATTAAATAACTTCTACAACCTCTTGATTATCAGCATATAATAGATAAGCTTTATACAACTTGTCTTGTTCAATATCTTTAAGAAGATTTATGTAATTTTTAACTTGAGTTTTGTGTTCAGGTCTTTTTTTTCCGAATTTATAGTCAATAACAATTACTTCTTTTTCGTTTGAAAGTACTCTGTCCGGAATTTTAATTTCAGCAGATTTAGTTAATATTTCTTTTTCTGACCATACAGTCCATTCATCTGTAAACCAAGATTTTACAATGGGATTCTGAAATAATTTTTCAATATCTATTCTGATTTTTTCGGCTTCATTTGCTGTTATTTTGTTCATTACCAACATTTTATTTAAAGCATCATCAACATCATCATAAGTGTTAATCAATGAAAAAATTTCGTGCATTAGCAAACCTTGTTTAATAGCAATTTTTCGTGTTTCAACCATTTCAGCAATTAGTTCACTGTCGTGAGTAACTATTTCAATGTTCTTTTTCCAATCATTTACAGGATATTTTTCAATTTTGAATAAATTTTCAGATGATTTTTTATCATCTTCCGACTTATAATCCTCTCCTATTTCAAAGACCAAATAGTCTTTATCAAAATAATTTTCAAGTTTTGTCAATTCATTTTCTTTATATATAAGAGGGAAATTTTGATTTTCAGAAAAAGCAAAATATATCTGTTCTGCAATATTATTGCCAGTAATATTATTTGGAAGAGCCGAAAAACAATATAATCTTTCCCTTGGTCGAGTAAATGCCACATACAGCATATTAAGAGCGTCCATAAAAGAATAAAATTTTTCTTCGATATAAAAGTCTGCAAAATGAGTATTTAGCATATCTTTGGTAACATTAATCGGCAAAAACGGAAAAACATCAAAATCTGAATTTTTAGTACTGCACCAAATTAAAGTATTATGAGTCGGGTTTAATTCCCAGTTAACAAAAGGCATAATAACAACTTTAAAATCAAGTCCTTTTGCTTTATGGATAGTCATAACCTGCATTGAATCTTTGATTTCGGAAATCTGAACGGAATGTTTATGACTGTTTTCGTTCCAAAATTCAATAAAAGAATAAACATTGCTACCGTTTTCAGCGGTAAAATTTGAAATTAGTTCTTCAAAAGCCCTGATAAAAGGGATTTCGGTTTTTTGTTCATTCAATTTGAAAACATGAATTAGTTTTTCGCATAATTCAAAAAGTGTAAGATGTTTAAAATCTTGAATATTTTCTGAGAAATCGGTTGGTAATTTTGAAAAAATTTCAGCTTTGTTCTCTATGTCAAAAAATTTATGTTCATCAAAATTTATATTGTTTAATCTGTAAAAGTCTGATAAAATTTCAAGAGCAAAAATATGTTCATCATTTTTTTCGATGAATTTCAATGCGTTTATTAAAAGTCTGACTGCCATTGAATTTGATAATAAGAGCGACTCAGCAGAAATCACGTTAAATTGTTCTTCTTCTTTTTTGTTGGCTGAATGGTCTAACAATAATTTCATTATATCATTCGCTTCAGAATTTCGTCTTACTAAAACAGCTAAATCACTCGGATTGTATGATAATAACAATTCATCAACAAGATTAAGAAATCTATCGTGAATAGTATCATTTTCTTCAGACAACTCATTTTTAGAATAAAATTCATACCTGACATAACCACCTAGTTTGTTTTTTTCGGCAACTTTCTGAAAAACATCAGAATATGCATTAGAAATAATGTTTTTTAACTTATTTTCGACACCAAAGCTTGTAATATCTTCATTAAATTTTTTTTCCAACAATACGGGCAATCTAGTAAATAATGAATTGTTGTAATTAACTATTTCTATTTTGCTTCTGTAATTTGTGTCTAATGTCGTTTCATTGATGAAATTATTGACGATGTCTTGTTTAACTCCGCTATGCAGCAGCTTCCAATCCCCGTTTCTCCACCTGTATATTGATTGTTTAACATCTCCAACGATTAAATTATAATTATTTGTAGATAAAGAATTGTTTATCAGCGGTTTAAAATTCAGCCATTGAAATTCAGAAGTGTCTTGAAATTCATCAATCATTATATTTGAGAACCTGTTTCCGATTTTTTCATAGATAAAAGGAGCTTCATTGTTTCCGATGATTTTTTTCAAAAGTATTGTCAAATCAATTATAAGCATAAGATTATTGTCCTGCCTGTATGAATTCAAAACATTTTTCAGACTATTAATTACGCCTAATGAATAAATATTGTTTTCGATTAAAATTGCAGTTTGATATTTTATAAAATATTTTTCTTTTAATGTAATTATGTCGTTTATCAAAAAAGTTAATTTATTAAGTGTGCTATTCCATTGATTTTTAACTATATCCTTTGTGTTTTTATTCCAGAAATTATTCGCATTTACAGCATTTACAAGAGTATTGTTCATCTCTAAATCAATATTTTCAATATTTTTATAGAAAAAATCACACAAATATTTAATATTTCTTATGCTTAAATCGTAAATTTTTGAAGATTCAATAATTTCAACAGCATTTTTTGCAATTTTGGTAACTTCATGTTCAAAAAAAGTGATAGTTTCGGATGTTTTTATTCTTAAGTCTGTTATTTTTTTATTAAATTCATCGTCATCATATAAATTTTCGTTGAAAAAGCCGTAAAATTTTTCATCAAAAAACTGCTTAGCAAAATCAATAATATTGTACCTGAAATTCCAAGTTTTTCCCTTCCCCACTCTATAAAATGCGAAATCTTTAAGCCATTTTTGCAGATTCAGATTGTCAGAAAGTTCAGATAACAAGATATCAGTAATGTCAGTTGTAACTTTCTCATTATCAAGTTCAATTTTATAATTTGATGATAATTTCAGTTCAAAAGTAAATGAGCGGATTATTTTTTGAACAAAACTATCAATTGTACTAATATTAAAAAAAGTATAATTATGTAATATTTTTTTTAGTATAATTTTTGCATTGTTTTTAATAGTGTCAGATGAAAGATTGAATTTTTTGTTTAAGTCGTTATAAAAAGCAGAATTTTCAGTATTTTCAGATAATTTTGAAAGTTCATTAACAATTCTGTTTTTCATTTCGCCTGCTGCTTTGTTTGTAAATGTAACAGCAAGAATATTTTTGTATTTTAACTGGTTTTCAAAAAGCAAAAACAAAAAATCTTTTGTCAGAGTATGAGTTTTACCGGAACCGGCTGAAGCTTTATAAATTTTAAGCATAATAGGATTCAGTTTGTAAAATTATAAAGTTTAAAGTTTAAAGTTAAGTAATAAATAATAGATCTGTCTAAAAAGCTTTATTTGTAGGAGGTTTAAAGTTAATTATTTGAATTTTATTCATTATTAAATAGAACTACAATTATATCAATAATTCGTTAATTTTTCAATTAGCAAATTAGCAAATTATTGATTTTCAATCAACTACTAATTTGTTACACATACAAAATCAATTTGCTGAATATTAACGAATTACTTCAAAATATACCGAACTATTGATTATATAAAAGTTCAAAAATAAAATTATTTTGTCAAAAAAAATTTTTTTTATCAATAATTATTTTAAATTTATCCACAAATTAAAATCTAAAAATTATGAAAGAAACCATACTTGTACCCACAGATTTTTCGGAAGTATGCAATAACGCTTTTAATCACGCTTGTGATTTAGCAAAAGACTTAGATTTAAAAGTCGTTGCACTTCACGTAATAACCAAAGAAACAAAAAGTTACTTAGATAAGCAAAAATTAAGCAACGATTCTTTGGAAAAGAGGCTTGCCGATTATGTGAACGGTAAAAAAGCTGAATTTGAAGTTGATACAGACTATGTTCTGATTGAAGGCAGCATTTTTGACGTAATCTCAAATGTAAGTCAAGAGATGAAATCAGCATTTGTTGTACTTGGCACACACGGAAAAGTCGGATTTCAAAGGCTTACAGGCAGTTATGCTTTAAAAGTAATTAACAGCACAGAAGTCCCAACTATTGTTGTACAAAAAAAACCGTTAGAAGGTGCTTATAAAAAAATTGTATTCCCGATTTCTGCATTTGCAGAAGACAGACAAAAACTAAACGTGGCAATGGCTATAGCACATGCATTTGATGCCACTATACATTTATTTCCGAAATACGAAACCGATAAATACGCAAAAAAGAAAATTTTGGGCATTGTAAAACAAGTTCAGTCTATTTTTGATGAACATAAAATAAAATATTCAAAAAATATTCCTGAAGAAAGTGCCGGTAATTATTCAAAACAAGTTATTGATTATGCAGTTGTTAACAATGCAGATTTGATTATGATAGTTACTGGTTCCAGTGCTACATTGCCTATGTTTGATACAGGTGATGAACAAATAATTTTCAATTCATCTCAAATACCAGCAATGTGTATAAATCCTGCACGTGTCAAAAAAGTATCATTTGGTAGTGGCAGTTGGTCAGGTTTTTAAAAAAATGATGTGCATAAAAGTTAATTATGCGAATTAAGAGTTTAAAATGATGTTGAATATCAACTTGTTCTGTATATATTTGCTATCAGGTGAAAACACCTGATTGAGGCAATTTGCCTCTGGCATGTGCCTGTCCTGAAAGGATATACACCTGCCAGTAGAATTTTAACTCTTAATTCGCATTATTTATAAACTTTTATGCACTTTTTTATGTGATAGAAACATCTATTAAATTTCCTTCTTCATCAAATATTTCAGAAGTAGAAAAGAAAAATTGAATTTCTTTGATTGCATTTTCAGGGGTATCTGAACCGTGAACGCAGTTAGCCTGTATATTTATACCATAAAGTTTTCTGATAGTCCCGCTTAAAGCCTCTTTTGGATCAGTTTTTCCAATCAGTTTTCTGTATTCTTCTATTGCATTTTCTTTCTCTAACACTGCAACAACAACCGGACCGGATGTCATAAAATTTGTAAGACTATCAAAAAAAGGTTTTTCTTTATGAACTTTATAAAATTCCTTTACCTGTTGGCGGCTTAGTGTAATCATTTTCATGCCGGCTATCCTGAAACCGCCATCAACATTTATCATTTGTAATACTTCACCAACATGACTGTTTTTTACAGCAAGAGGTTTTATTATTGTCAATGTATATTTACACATAAATATTTTTTTTCAACAAAAATAAAAAAAAAATTAATTTTAAAAAAATAAAATATTTTCTTTGCAAAAAATGGTGTTGGTTTAAAATGTCGTTAATACAAGCTTTTATCGGTGTCCCTACCGACAAAATCAATAGGTTTAAACCAATATCCCAAAAATATTAATTTTTATTTTAGAAAAATAATGCTTTTTGAACCTAAAATTATCCAAAAATTACAAAATTTGATAATGAATTCAAACAAATTTGTAGTTATTGGGCATAAAAATCCTGATGCAGACTGTTTGGGGTGTACATTAGCTCTTAATTATTTTTTTAAGGAACTGTCAAAAGAATCAATCGTTATTATTCCAGATGAAATTCCTAGATTCCTGAAATGGACTTATAAAAAAGAAAACATCAGAATATATCAAAATGATAAAGATACCTGTGAGCAATTAATAAAAGAAACAGATATAATTTTTCTGGTAGATTTTAATGATACAGAAAGAGCCGGAAATGTTTCGGAAGCTATTAAGAATTCCAAGAAAATAAAAATAAATATAGATCATCATCAGCAACCGAAAGATATTGCTGATTATGCTTTTATTGACCCCAAGTCAAGCTCTGCGGCTGAACTGGTTTACAATTTTATAAAACATATTGCACCCGAAAAAATCAATACTCAAATAGCAGAATGCGTTTTTTTAGGCATAGTAGGTGATACAGGTAGTTTTATGTACGATACTGTCAGCAGTCAGACTTTTTCTGTAACATCAGAACTTTTAACTTATAATATTGACAGAACCAGAATTATAAATGGTTTATACAATAATCATTCTTTTGACAGGCTGCAACTTTTAGGTTATATGCTTGCACATAAAATGATTAATTTAAAAGAAAAACAAACTATTGTTACAAGTTTATCTCTTAATGAACAAAAAAAATACAGATACAAAAACGGAGATCACGAAAATTTTGTCAATTATCCTTTACAAGTCAAAGATAATATTTTATCTGTTTTTTTGTTTGAAACAAACGAATGTGTTCGTTTATCTTTGCGATCAAAAGGAAAATTTGACGTTAATAAAGTAGCAAATCATTTTTTTAACGGTGGCGGACATATTAATGCCTCAGGCGGAAAACTATATTTATCTGTTGATGAATCAATAAATTATATTATTGAAAATATTGATGAAATTATAAAAATCGGAAATTCCTGAATAAATGAAAAAAATATATTTTTTTATAATATTTGTTGTTTTGATTTCCTGCAATCAGAAAAAAGAAGAAGTTGAAAAAAGAGACTGGAAAGCAATAGACAAAAAACTTATTGATATTAACAAATACCTTGTAAAAGAAGATAAAGAAAGAATTGAGAGCTACATTAAACGCAACGGTTGGGAAATGCTTCAGACCGAAACCGGTTTATGGTATGAAATCACTCAGCAAACTGATGGGAAAATTGTTGAAGAGAATGATATTGCAACAATAAAATACAAAGTCGAGCTTTTAGACGGAACTGTATGCTACGATTCAGATTTATCAGGTGAGTTATCTTTTAAAATAGGAATAGGAAATGTTGCGAGTGGTGTGCAAGAAGGAATAAAATTAATGAAAGAAGGAGAAAAGGCAAGATTTATAATTCCGCCTCACTTAGCATACGGTTTGGTAGGAGATGATAATAAAATACCACCTCGTTCGATAATTGTATATTATATTGAAATTACCAAAATTGAATAAATAAACCATTAAGTTGTGTAAATTTTATTTTTTAAATTTAGCACAATGTTTGTTCAAAACATGTTCCGAATTGATCTGAATTAATATCATCTATAACTTTTAACTTTCAACTTTATAAACTTTCAACTCTTCAGAGAATGTGTTTCCCCGTCTTGCGTATCTTCTTGTTTAGGTTGCATATTATACTTAACATTCTTTAAAATTGCACCCGGAAAACGAGAATTTTTTAAATATGCACCTGTAAAATCAGCTCCAGTGAGATTACAATTTTCAAAATCAGTTTCTTGCAGGTTACAGTATCTGAAATTGCAATAGCTGAAATCACCTCTTGAAAAATCAACTTTCCGTAAATCTGAATATTCAAAATTAGAGTTTTTCCAGCATGAATCAGTAAAAATGGCGTTTTCAAAGTTAGAATAAGAAGCATTGACTTTTTCGCCGACTGAACCAATAAAATTTGCAGTAGCAAGTTTTTTCCAAGATAAATCAAAGTTTGATAAACATTTTTGGTAAAAATCAGCCTGTTTTCCGCTTTTTGCTTTTGCTCCGGTGTAAATTCCAAAAACTAAACCAGATGTAAGCAATGTTTCCCATTTGCCGCCTATGCCACCATTAACAATAAAATCTAAATGTTCGATTAAAATTTTTTCTAATTCTGCATCTGTCAGTTTTTTGTTTTTTCGAGCCATTTCGTTCATTAAAGCAGTATTTATATTTTCTGCCGGACTGCCTTTCTGATTAGACAAAGGAAAAATATTTTCTATTTCTTTCTTTTTCATTCCGGGGTTTTCTTGGTTAAACGTTTTGCACCTAATTTAATTATTAAAAATAACACAATTATCAAGCCGAAAAACATATAAATAGAACCGCCAAAAAACAACCAAATTCTTGTTTTGCTTATTATGAGTACAATTAAAATGCTTGCACCAAGCATCAGAATTAACCCTGAAAGTTTGTCAAAACCGGGTATTGTTTTTAAATTAACGGTTTTAGATATTAAAAAAAGAGTCAAAATCATTGTCAAAATTGGCACAAAATAAATAATAATATTAAAATCCATTAAACTTTTTTTTTCGATAAATAAAAGATAAAATACTAACAAAGTCTGTAAAAGTCCTGGTAAAGTTACGGAATAAATTATTACAGAATAGATTTGTTTCCATGGTTTAATTTTATCTTTGCCTTTCCCTGATATCTTTCCGATAATAAAGGTTAAAACTATAAAAAATAGACAGTAAATAAGTATTATAAAATCATAATTTTCTAGTTTTTGATAAAAATCACTTAATGTCATTGTTATAAATTTATATAATATTTTAAAACTGAAAATTCCATTTAACTTCACCGGTTTTGATGTCTAAACAAAAGCAATGAAGCATATAAATTACAATTAATTTGTGAGTCCGGTATAAAAACTCCCTCTTTTTTTAAGCTCGTATAAATGCGATATTTG
>DYKL01000631.1 GCA_020722645.1 Acetofilamentum sp.
ATCAAAAACGATGGAAACCATAGATAGAATATTACGGAAGATTGAGGATTTTATTGAAAATTGGGGGTCAATTCATATCGTTTCACTTTTATTTTACACAATAATGGCAGATTCGTTTATCTCTAAATTTGACACAGAAGGAAATATAAAAAATAGAATAGAAAAATGTAATAAGTTAATTGAAAATTTAAGCAAAGCAAACAATCCTGACGAGGAGATATTAAATGCTATACTCGTATTTTACGATTACATTACACAGGCATATACAAAATTAACTACAACTTACTCTGTCAGGGTTTTATCTTAAAATATCTTAAAAATTTAAAAAACAAAAAATAACAATAATAAAATGTCAGAACTCAGTAATATTAACAACAAAACAAATAACATAAATTTTTTAAACATATATAAAATTTTCGGAAACATTCATATGCAAAACGCAAAGAACGATAAAGATACTATTATTGCTGTTGTCGGAAAAAGAGGAGTAGGAAAATCATATTTTTGTCTTAATTTTGGATATATGTTGAAAGAGATGTATGGTTTGAGTTTTGATGTTAATAAACACATTGTTTTTAGGATAGATGATTTTATGCCTGTTTATGAAAGTTCAAAAAACACTGTTATCATCCTTGACGATGTCACAACAGAAAGGATATGGAATGACCCATCAGTTCAAATGATACGAAAAAATGTATTAGTTGGGCGGAAAAAGCACAACCTCTTTTTCTTTATCGGTCCTACTATACGGGAAATGTCTGTTGAATATCTTTCCGTTTTTGATTATGTGCTTGAAATTGTGAGCAGGAATAAAGAAAATACAAAAGAAATAAAGCCAGCAATAATTGAAATAAACAGGTTAATGAAATATGCAGGAGGGGATATGTATGGTTTGCGAGCACCTTTTGCTTCAGAATTAGGCATAAATATAAATTCAACTGGTTTTATAAAAGGGAATGAGATGATAGATATTATAAATCCCATCATTGATAGATTTATAGTGCGTCAGCCAAAAATAACCGAAGAATTAAGAAACATATATAAACAATACGATATAAACAGAGAAAAGATGATGGAAGCAATAGCAAGAGAAACAAAAGAAAAAGTGCTTTTAAAGTTAAACAAAAAAGAAGATGAAAATTCAACACAAAATAACGATTTAATAGCAAGATTTATAGCGCATTTAAGGGATTTGCCGTATGAACAAAGAGTAATTACTATAAAAAATATGTGCAATTCAAGGAATACACTCACTTTAAAACTCATTGAAAGCAAATTACGGGCTTTGTTTAAGATTGTTGAGC
>DYKL01000632.1 GCA_020722645.1 Acetofilamentum sp.
GATTTTTAAAGGAAAAGCTAATCGGATTGGGGCTGATTACCGACAGGCTGCTAGACTTCAAAAGCTCTATGACCTGATGGTGTGGATGGGTATTTTAATAGTATTGCCTTTATGGTTTTTTAGTGACTTGATTATTCTCACACTCTTTGGGACAGCTTTTGCTAATGCCATTAATGTTTTTAAGATTACTATTTTTATTGTAATTTTAATATTTATTTCATCAGTACATGGGAAATGGTTATTGTCTGAGGGGTTACAACGATATAGTTTATTTTATTCTGTAACGGGGGTGGTTTCTAATGTAATAGCAAATCTGTATTTTATTCCAATGTACGGAATAGTTGGAGCAGCATACGGAACCGTGTTGGCACAAACTGTCCCCTATCTTTTGTTGTTTAGAAATTCAAAAACAAGAAAACAGTTTTATATGATAGGGATGAGTTTTCTCCCTATACACTATTTAAAAGGAGAAAGAGTATGAAGTATTTAGCAAGACGAGTAGTTAATAAAATAACTAGAGGTAGATGGGTTAAACTAAGAAGTTCAATATCACCATTAATAAGAGATGATATTCAATATTTTTTAAATACAGACATCGGTAGAAAGATTTATTTTACAGGAGATTTTGAAAAAGTAGAATTAAGTTTATGTAAAAAATTTATAAAAAGTGATAGTACTGTTATAGATATTGGTGCAAATATAGGTGTTCACTCAATATACTTTGCAGAAGCAGCTCCACAAGGAAAAGTTTTGAGTATTGAGCCACAAGTAACTATTTACCCAGTATTGTTACAAAACATATCAAAATTCAATAACATCATACCTTTGAATGTCGCTGTTGATCTAGATTTAAAAATTTCTTCATTTTTTATTGCAGACGATAATGCATATTCTTCCCTGAAGGATACAAAAAGAAAAAAAATATTGAATGTTAAACAAGTTGTCACACTGCCTTTTGATTTAATAATTAACCTTTTCGACAAAGTAGATTTTATTAAAATTGATGTTGAAGGATTTGAAAAAAATGTTCTTGCATCAATGAAAAGCCTACTCTTACGAGATAAACCTGTTCTCTTTGTTGAAATATATCAAGGAGTAAATTCAAACGAAGATCCAATGGGTACAGTAAGTATGTTAGTTGATATGGGTTACCATGCTTATATAGTAAATAATGTTGGTTCTTTAGAAAAATTTACTTCACATAGTGACAGTAACTATAATTATTTTTTCATATATGAGTAGATAATGAATTGCCCAATATGTAACTCAACAAAAACTGAACTAGTTTATCAACTTTATGATG
>DYKL01000633.1 GCA_020722645.1 Acetofilamentum sp.
CTAAAATTATACCAAACAGCAAAATTTGTTACCAACATTCTTTAATAAAAGAGCCTGAATATTTATAAAAATATATCAGTTATTAACTACAAAAATTTAAAACTTACAAAAAAATATTTTTTTTAAGCATTAAATAAATAAATTTTACAAAATAAACATAAATGCAACGCAAAGAAAGCGAAATATTAGAATTTAAAGAATCTTTTGGCGAATGGCAGGAGATTATTCAAGCACTTTGTGGTTTTGCAAACAAAAACGGAGGAACAGTAATTGTAGGATTTAATGATAACGGTGAACCTACTAATTTGCAAATTGGCAAAAATATGATAGAAGAATTTGTTAATAAACTAAAAACATACACAGACCCTGTTTTATATCCGTCAATAAATGTTAAAACTTTTGCTCTGGGTGAAATTGTTGAAATTCAAATTCCAAAATCAGACAACAAACCCGTTTTTGCTTTCGGTCGTGCTTATATACGTGTAGGTAAAAATACTTTGCAACTTTCGGCAACTGAAATTCGAGAATTAGCCAAAAAGTACGAAAATCCCGAATATGACAAACAAAAAATAAAAATCTCTATTAAAAATATTGAATTTGACGAAAAACTCATACAATCATTAAATAAAAAATTTTTCCAATATGACAAAACAAGTTCTATAAATGATATTCTAAATCAGTTAATGCTGATTAAAGATAACAAACTTCTAAATGCCGGATATTTATGTTTTGTGAAAGAAAATAAACTTTTTCCAAATGCAACAATAAAAGTCGCGCGTTTTAAAGGAAATACTGCTTTACATTTTATTGATATGAAAAATATCAATTCAAATCTTATTAATGCAACCGATGAAGTTATAAACTTCATCAAGCGACATATTAATATGGAAGTTCTAGTTACTGAAAACCCGCAACACATTGATAAATGGGATTATCCTTTGCCTGCTATAAGAGAAGCGGTTATAAATGCAATAGTACACAGAGATTATACTGATGCCGGAAATATTCAAATACGAATTTTTGATAACAGCTTAGAAATTTGGAGTCCCGGATATTTACCCAAAGAAATTGATATTAATAATTTGGAACAAACAAATCGTTCAATTCCTCGTAATAAACTTATTGCCAATATTTTTTTCAAAATAAACTATATCGAACAATGGGGAACAGGATTACTAAAAATAATTCATTATTGTAAAGATTTTGGTTTGCAAGCACCCCAGTTTTTAAGAGTTCAAGGTGCATTTGTGATAAAATTATTTAAGAAAAATAAAAATGGCGAATTAAATGGCGAATTAAATG
>DYKL01000139.1 GCA_020722645.1 Acetofilamentum sp.
TAAAATTTATATCACACTTTTTCTCGTTTTTATTTTTTTTAGTGGCACTTAACGTTTGTATTACCCCAACTCGAGTTGGGACAATATCCTATTATAAGTATTACCACAACCAGAGTTAAGTTGTTGATTTACAATATTGATTGCAAATATATAAATTTTTTTTGGTTGTATTACCTTAATAATGTTATTTTTTTTATGGTGGTTTATTTTTTTCTTTTTCTCCAAAATTAAAATTGTCCAATGGACTTAGTATTTTTCTTTCTGTTATGTTGGCTAAGTGTGTGTAACGTTTTACAATAAAAATTTTGATAAAACAATTTTTTTATTTTTTTCTCATATTTTCTTAAAACATCAAAAAAAATGCGTTTTTGAAATAATTATTATAAAAAAAATATCGTTTTTGTATTTATTTATCGCATTAAAATATCACAAAACAGTGTTTTTGTAGCAAAATCAAGAAATTTAGACATAAAAAAATCAGCCGATTGCGAATTTGGGGCATTTCTGTGCATTCTAAGGGCATTTTTCGAAAAGGGGTGTTTTAGGTCGGAAAATTAATTTTCGTGCGTTAAATCGCATTTATGAGCGTTTTTTCTGAAAAAGTAGTTATTTTTTTACCTGTTTTTGCCTTTTTTGGTCTTAATTTATTATTTTTGTAGTAATTTTTATTATGGATTATTCAAACTTCGAATTCGTTTTTATTTTTAAGAATAAAATCATTGTGAAAGAAATTTGTAAAAAACTACATTTTTGAAAATATTTTAGAACACAAGTTGTTATATTAATTTTTGCCAATGTATTGTTATTCAAGAAATTGCCAAATATTAAAATTTTTAAACCCAAAATCAAATTCTATTGAAGTCTTTTTTTAAAAAAAATTTCATAATTTTGTTGATATTTTTACAGCTTTTTTATCAATTTATAAATAAATCTAAAAATGAAGAAAAACATTTTTATATTTTCCGTAATAGTACTGATATTCATTATTTTAGCAATTAAATTACACAAAAAAGAATATTTCAATCTTCATTTAATTGAGCTTCGTAAGGAATATCTTATCGACCCGCCATCGAAAGTTGACCACAGCAAATTTGAAATTTTGCAGCAGGAATTTGAAACGCCTCAGCAAGTTACCGAAGCTTGCCTGTCGTGCCATAATAAAACTCACGAAGAAGTTATGGCATCTTCTCACTGGAACTGGGAACGAGCAGCATATATCGAAGGAAAAGGGATTTCTTTTCTTGGCAAAAAAAATATAATAAATAATTATTGTACCGGTGTAGGAGCAAATGAATTAGCTTGTATGGCTTGTCATATTGGTTTTGGTATGACAAACGATAAATTTGATTTTACAAATGCCAAAAACGTGGATTGTATGGTTTGCCACGACAACAGTAACGAATATCTTAAAGGTAGCGGAATGGCAGGTTACCCAGACAGAAGCGTGAATTTGTCAAAAGTAGCTCAAAGTGTCGGTCAGCCGAAAAGCACAAACTGCGGATTATGTCATTTTTACAGCGGAGGAGGAAATAATGTCAAACACGGAGACCTTGAAGAAGGTCTTATTGGTTGTACACGCGAAGTTGATGTTCACATGGCTGCCAACGGAATAGAACTAACTTGTACAGATTGCCACACTGCCGAAAATCATCAGATAAAAGGGCGTTTATACTCTGTTTCGTCAGAAAACACAAATCGTTTGACCTGCGAAGAATGTCATACTAACACTCCTCACTTTGATAATATCACAAATCGTCATACTTCAAAAGTTGCCTGTCAGACTTGTCATATACCCACTTACGCAAAAGTAAACGCTACAAAAATGGAATGGTACTGGTCAGAAGCGGGAAAACTTGACGAAAACGGAAACCCTATTACATTAGACGATTCTATGGGGAATCATATCTACACCTCACAAAAAGGAAGCTTTGTCTGGGAAAAAAATGTTAAACCCGATTATATTTGGTTTAATGGAACTGCCGACCATTACGCATTAGGAGACACTATCAAAACAGACACACTTTATTTGAATCATTTGTTCGGTTCATATACTGACCCTGAATCGAAAATTATTCCCGTTAAAATTCATAAGGGAAATCAGATTTACGACAAAAAGTTCAAAACCATTATCCAGCCAAAATTGTATTCAGTTGCAGTTGGAGACAGCGGTTACTGGAAAAACTTTGACTGGCATCTTGCAAACGAAGCCGGTATGAAAAAAATGGGATTACCATACAGCGGCGAGTACGATTTTATTCCTACTGTTATGTATTGGCCTATTAATCACATGGTTGCACCCAAAGAACAATCGCTTGCCTGTGCAGAATGTCATAGTCGTGAAAACAGTGTTATTGCAAGTCTAAACGACTTTTATCTGCCCGGAAGAGACAGAAATAAAACAATTGATTTACTCGGCTCATTATTGCTCATCGGCTCATTATTAGGCGTTTTCGTTCATGCTCTACTTAGAATTATCAACAATAAAAAATCACAAAAATAACACTTCATAGATATGAAAAAAGTTTATATATATAAAAAATTTGAAAGATTCTGGCATTGGACACAAGCCGCATTAATCATTTTTTTGGCTTTAACCGGTTTTGAAGTTCATAATTCCTTTACAATTTTCGGCTTTGAACAGGCTGTTTTTTATCACAGAATAGCTTCTTATATGCTTCTTATTCTTATTGCTTTTGCTATTTTCTGGCATTTTACAACCGGCGAATGGAAACAATACGTCCCAACTACAAAAAAATTAAAGGAACAGATTCGATATTACACAAAGGGAATTTTTAAAGGCGAACCACATCCGACAAAAAAAACAACACTGAGCAAACTTAATCCCCTTCAAATTCTGACTTATCTTGCTTTCAAAGTTATTCTTGTGCCATTGATTGTAATTTCAGGACTTATGTATATGTTTTACAAAACTATCGACAAAAATGACGTTGTTATTATTTCAGGATATGAATTGAAAACGGTTGCAATTGTCCATACTGTCGGAGCTTTTTTATTAATAACATTTTTAATCGTTCACGTTTATATGACCACAACCGGACACACTCCGACTTCAAATATCAAAGCAATGATTACAGGATTTGAAAATCTGGAAGAAGAAGACAAGGAGAATTCCGAAACAGAAAACAAAAAAAATTCAATCACAGAAAAATAAAATAATATGGAAGAAAAAGCGAAACCATATATGAATCCTTATTTAGCGGGTATTTTAATGGGATTATTATTGTTATTGACCGTTTTTATAACAGGCAGAGGACTTGGTGCAAGCGGTGCAATTAAAGGAGTAGTTGTTAAAACAGTCAATACAATTGCTCCAACTCACGCTGAAAATAGTGTTTTTTATAAAAATTATACACAGAGCAATAACGGTAACCCACTTAGAAACTGGCTTGTTTTTGAGGTTATAGGTGTTATAATAGGTGCTTTTGTTTCGGGACTGATTTCAAACAGAAACGGATTTAAACTCGAAAAAGGTCCGAAAGTTACCAATAGAACAAGAATTGCAGGTGCTATATTAGGCGGTTTGTTGTTCGGCTTAGGCTCCCAGTTCGGACGCGGATGCACAAGCGGTGCGGCTTTAAGCGGAATGGCGGTTATGTCGCTCGGTGGCATTATTACAATGTTTTCAATTTTCGGCTCTGCTTATGCGTTTGCTTTTTTCTTTCGCAAACTCTGGATTAAAAAATAAAAATATTATGTCATAATAAATTGAAAATCATCAATATTACAATCAAACAATACAATAATTTAACAATTATTTAAAAATATGGGACCATTAGTACCAACAATAATAGGAAATGAATTTAATTTACTCATTGGTTTGTTCATCGGATTTGCATTCGGGTTTATACTTGAACAGGCAGGTTTTTCGACAACAAAGAAATTAGTAGGTCTTTTTTACGGATACGATTTTACAGTCCTGAAAGTATTTTTTACTGCCGGAATCACAGCAATGATAGGCATTGTAGCTCTGGCTCACTGGGATTTAATCGACTTGAATATGATATATATAAACCCCACATTCCTGTGGTCGGCAATTGTAGGAGGTGCAATAATGGGTTTAGGATTTATAATTGGCGGATTTTGCCCCGGTACGAGTGTTTGTGCCGCATCTATAGGTAAAGTTGATGCTATGTTTTTCCTTTTGGGCTCATTTATCGGAATTCTTATTTTCGGCGAAATGTATCCTGCTTTTGAAAAATTGTATCTGGCAAAAAATCTTGGAGCTGCCAGAATTGATAAAATTATGGGAATTTCTTCAGAATTATTTGCATTTCTGATGAGTTTAATGGCTGTTGCGGCATTTTATTTTACCCAGAAAATTGAAAATAACGTAAATAAAATTAAAACTGAAATTTCTAAATCACAAAGGAATAAATATATTGCTCTTGCCGTATTACCTTTCATTATTTTACTTTTTATTACAATTTTGCCGAGCCAAGATGAAGTTGTTCAAAAAAGAATTGCAGATGCAAAAGAACAAAAAAAATGCGTTTTTCACGAAATTAATGCTGACAAACTATTAACTGAAATGATAAATAACTACTACAAAATTAATTTAATAGATGTCAGAAGTCCTGAAGCTTATTCAGAATATCACATCCCTCTGGCGATTAACATACCTTTGGATAGTATTTTTAACCGAGATTTTGAAAATTATTTTAAACAAACATACAAAAAGAATATTTTTTATGCCGATCAGGATACAATTGTAAAAATGGCTTGTTTATCGGCTAAACATATTGGAAAATCCGACAATATGATTTTAAATATTTCTACAACGGAATTCCGCAATATTGTTTATAATATTGAAAATCCGGGGATAGAAGCTACAAAACAAGAACATAATCTTTTTCATTTTAGAAAAGATGCCGGCGAAAAATTGCTAAAATTAGATCAGGTAATGAATAAATTCAACACAATTCCGGTAAAAACTAAAGTAAACAAACTGGGAGGATGTTCTTAATTTAAAGTCTAAAAATCAGAATAATTTTTAAAATCCGCCGTACAACTGCTCTTTTTGTGCAAGTTTTTTTTCTTTTATTTTACCGGCAATTCGTCCGCCGATAAGACCTGCTGACGCTCCAGTGAGGATAAAAAATTTGTATGTTTGGAAATACCAGCCAACTAAAAAACCAACAGCAAACCCAATCAATAAGCCAACTACGGTATAAACAGCAAGCTGATAATTTTTTATGTACATTTTATGGCTTTTTCTTAAATGATTTGTAATCCGGTCGATGTCCTTTGTTATTTCATTTCTTCCTTTAATTGTATCAATTTTTCCTGCACTTTCTATGCTCATTTTCATCAAGATATCTTTATTTGCATTACATATTTCACAATTATAAGAATTTTTTTGGGTAATTCTTGCTATATCTTTCAAAATAGTCAGATTGAAAAATTTTAAATCTTTATGGTTAATTATTTCATTTTGTTTTTCAATATTCTGATAAATTTTCACTAACCAGCTTTCTTTTATATTAAACTCTTCCATTTTTTTATTGTTAAATTATTACATTGCTAAATTGTTACATTGTTACATTGTTACATTGTTACATTATTGCATTTTTACATTATTATATTGTTACATTGTTTCATTGCTAAATTATTACATTGTCACATTGTTTCATTAATATGTTGCTAATTATCAAATTGTTACATTGTTTCATTGTTACATTGCTAAATTATTACATTGTTACATTGTTTCATTGATATATTGCTAATTATCAAATTGTTATATTATTACTTTATTACATTTTTACATTATTATATTGTTACATTGCTAAATTATTGAAACCTGCGACTTTAAAGATTTGACAAATTTGATAGACCCATAAAGGGCACGCTTGATAATCTTGCAACTTGATAAACTCAATAGCTGAACTGATTTTGCAAAAAAATAAAAACTTTGACAATAATTGCAACTATATCAAAAAAAAATTATCAATATTATTAATAGTGTTAAAAAAGACAAAACAAAAATAAATTTAAAAATCAATTTAATTATGAGAAAAGTTCTTTTTATGTTTATGATTATTTTGGGAACTACTCTGATGTATTCTCAAAACACGAAAACTTTGTTATCGGCTGACGATAACGAAGTTACAATTAAATTTACTATGAATGATTATAACCTTGTAACGGTCCAGACACCCAATGGACAGGAAGTTATAATTAAAGCAAACGAAGCATCTGAATTACTGCTTGCAGGCGCACCTGATTTGGTAAAAATGACATCTTCTTTTATTTTACCTGATTTGGGAAATTCAACTATCGAAGTTGTTTCTGAAGAATATCAAGATTTTGAAAATATTTCCGTTGCACCTTCAAAGGGTAACTTAACCCGAGATATTGACCCAAATTTAGTACCTTATGAATACGGCAAACAATACACAAAAGATGCATTCTTCCCCGGCAAACTTGCTGATGCCGGCGAACCATACATTATGAGAGATTACAGAGGGCAAGCTGTTTACGTTTATCCGTTTCAGTATAACCCTGTTTCCAAAACATTACGTGTTTATTCAGAAATAACCATTAAAGTATCTTTTACAAAAGATAAAGGTTTTAATGAATTTAACAGAACAACTCCTTTAACAAAAGTAAATTACGAATTTAATCAAATTTACAAAAACCATTTTATCAATTTCCAACAAATCAATGCAAAATACACTCCCGTTGAAGAAGAAGGTCGAATGTTGATTATTTGTTATGACGATTTTATGGACGAAATGGCTGATTTTGTTGATTGGAAAAATACAATTGGTCGCCCCACAGAAATAGTTGCTGTTTCTACAATCGGTAACAATTATACCTCAATAAAAACTTATGTTACTAATTATTATAATGAAGATGCATCATTAGCTTATTTACTTTTAGTTGGTGACGCAGCTCAGGTAACTCCTATTACAAGAGGTTTGGGTGGTGATTCTGATAACGGTTACGCTTATATTACAGGTAGCGACCATTATCTTGAATTTTTTGTGGGCCGTTTTTCAGCTGAAAATGCTGCACAAGTAACCACTCAAGTTCAACGTACACTTATTTATGAAAACGGTAGCACACTTGCTGACGGTTGGTTGAATGTTTCAACAGGTGTAGCGTCCGCTCAAGGTCCCGGTGATGATGACGAATATGATTATCAACACATTAGAAACATACAAAATCAGTTAGTCGATTTTACTTACGATGAAACTTATAATGAAATATATGATGGTTCTCAAGGTGATTTTGATGCTTCCGGTGACGCAACTGCCACACAGGTTTCAACTGCCGTAAATGACGGAACAGGTATTATTAATTATACCGGACACGGCAGCGAAACAAGTTGGGGGTCTTCCGGTTTTTCTGTTACTAATATCAACTCTCTTACTAACGATAACAAACTTCCTTTCATTTTTGATGTTGCCTGTTCAAACGGAGCTTTTAATGATATGACATGCTTTGGCGAAGCATGGCTAAGGGCAACAAACGGCTCTAATCCAACAGGTGCTATTGCAATTTGTGCTTCTACAATCAGTCAAAGTTGGGATCCTCCTATGGCTGGTCAAGACGAAATGGTTGATATTTTGACTGAATCTTATGTCAATAATATAAAACGTTCTTTTGCTGGTCTTGTTATTAATGGTTGTCATTTAATGAATGATGAATATGCTGATTTTGATATGACTGATACTTGGACTTGTTTCGGCGACCCGTCTTTATTAGTTCGAACAGATGATCCTGCTGATATGACAATTACACATAATGATGTTGTACTTTTCGGTGCTTCAACTTTTGATGTAAACTGCGATTTTGATGGTGCTTTGGCAACTATTTCCAAAGACGGAGTTATTATAGGTTCTGAATATGTCGTCGGAGGTGTTGCAAGTATTGATGTTTCAACCGGCTTAAATTCCGGCGACGAGGTTACTCTTGCTGTTATCGGATTTAATAAAGTTACTTATCTAATAGATTTAATGGTTATTGCTCCAAGTGGTCCTTATGTTGTTATCGAAAGTGCTTTAGTTAATTCTCAAACATCTGTTAATTATGCAGAAACTTCAACTGTTGATGTTACTTTAAAAAACATTGGTCCGGAAACTGCTACCGGAGTTACTGCAAATATTACAACTACTGACCAATATGTAACAGAAATTTCAAATAATACCGGAATTAGTTTTGGTGATATTGCAGCAAACGATGGCACATCTGTGGCTGATTTTTCTGTAACCATAGCAAATGATGTTCCTGACGGTTATGTTATTTCTTTTGACATTGAAATTTCTGATAATGTTACTAAAAATGTTTGGACAAGTTCTTTTAATTTAACTGCAAATGCTCCATCTTTCACAATTGGTACAATGACTCTTTCGGGAGATGATGACGGAAACGGAAGATTAGAACCGGGCGAAACTGCCAACCTTACTTTTGTTGT